>CALVKO010000079.1 GCA_944332725.1 uncultured Bacilli bacterium | reverse complement strand
TTATGATACGATAGGCCCAGAAAACTTTTAAAAGAATAGAGGGGAGGCTGCTTATGGAACAACTAAGTTTTTGGGAAAAATTGCAAGTGCTTGGTAGTAATATGCTTGAGCACCCTCTATTTATTATTTTACTTTTATCGCCAGTTATTTTATTTGCTTTTAACAAGAAAATTACTCAAAAAGGTATTATTGCAATTTACTTAATTGTTTTAGCTATTGTGCTTTTTATTGGCAATACAACTTTATTTGAATTATTTGACAATATGATGGATGGGCTTTTTATGACCCTTTATTTTCCTAATTTTATTACTTTATTTGTGGTGGAAGTATTATCGGCGGTTATTACTTTAACAACTTTTATTAAAAAGGATATTGCCAAAGTTAATAGGATAATTAATATTGTGGCTTTTTTGATTATTCAAACGATGTTTTGTTTAGTTTTAACGGTTATTCAAGTCAATAACATTGATATTTATAAGGAAAATGCCTTATATAGTAATAATGATGTTTTAACTTTAATGCAATTATTAATGGGGACTTTTGCTTTGCAAATTATTACTTTGGTAGTTATTTATGTTATTGATAAAGTTACAAATAAGTTGGAAGCTAAAGGAAATAGTAATTCAATTGAAAATCAAATAGAGGAACTTAAAAAAACGAAAAGGACTTTACCTAAAAATCATATAACGCATATTGAAAAAATACCTGAGGTTAAAGTTATTGTGAAAGAGCCGGAAGTGAAACTTCGTCCAATGGCTCCAGCTAAGCCCTTAGATAAAACTTTAATTAAGGGTGAAAAGATTATGCCGATAAGTCTTAATGATGAGATTCAAAAAGAGGAGGCTAAGAAAAATAAACCTGATTTGTTAAAACCTATGCCGGAACCTCCTAAAAAGTCTGATTTAGCTTTTAATGATGAGATGGTGTTTAATGATTTTAAGCCGGAATATCCTGAAGCTATTGCTGCTAATAACATTGATACTAATAATTCTTTAAAAACGCCAGAATTATTTGATTCACTGCCTCAAGAAATTATTTTAAAACCAGCTAGTGACCATAATTCTTTCTCTAAAAAAATTATCAATGATCAAGATTCTGCGGAGGAGTTAATCACGAATTTAGAAATTGTTAATTTTGATAAAATGGTTAAAGCGCTTAAAAATTTGAAAAATGTTTACACTTTATAGTAGTAAACTTTTTTTAATAGCGTTAAAAAATAGTAAATAATGGGAATATAAATATTAGAATAATTGAAAAACTGTTTTATGTTTGATATAATTATGATATTAGGTTAGAGGATGTGATACTAGTGAGAAAAAGAAAGGCCAATGCGCGTCAAGTTAAATGGGCTGTCGGTTTAACTGTTTGTCTTTTATTAGTCATGACAGTTGGTTATGCGGCTTTTAGTACGGCTTTAACTTTAAATGCTAAAGGGAATATAAAAGAAAAGCCCTCTGCTGAATTAGAAAACCTAGTGGCTACTAATCCCGAAGAATTATATACTGATGATAAAGAGAATATCAGATATTATGGAACTGATCCAAAGAACTATGTAACATTTAATAATGAGTTATGGAGGATTATCGGAATAATTGATGGAAAAATAAAAATCGTCAGAAATGAAGTATTAACACCAGTAGAAATCGATAATGGAGTAACCATAGGCACGAGTGAAGGATTTTATTGGAATTATGTACAACAAGCAGGAAAGAATCTTAATAACTGGGAAGGAAGTACATTACAGACATATTTAAATGGAACATACTATAATAGTATAGACCCGTCATCACAGGCTATGATAGAAGAAAGTACATTCTATTTAGGTGGGCCAACAAGTAGTAATCTTCAAACATTAACTTCGAGTGGATATTATGATGTTGAAAGAAGTGACAGTGTATATAGTGGCAATCCGCTAAGTATGGTTCAAAAGATAGGTTTAATGTACCCAAGTGATTACGGATATGCTGCTGGTGAAAGTTGTTTATCAACTGCTCTTTATTCTTATGATAGTAATTGTAAGAATAATGATTATTTGTATAATAGTAGTAAAACTCAATGGCTGCAGTCCCCCTATGCCAGTGATAGCTACAATGTGCTCACTGTGTACAATACGGGCGGTGTTGGCAACTACGTCAGCATCAATACGCTTGGCGTGCGGCCAGCCCTTTATCTAACATCTGAAACACAAATTGTGGATGGAACAGGGACTAAATCAGATCCATTTATTCTGGGGTAAAAGGATAAGATCTGCGAAAAATAAAGGCTTTCAAAGGCCCTAAAGAAACTAGAGCATCTAATCTTTATATAATAAACTAAGGAATAAAATCCTTTTTTTATTTTATAAAAATTTTGTTGATTAAAACTAGCCATTTAAGCCCATTATAAACATAGAATATAAAAGAAAGGAGATAAATATGTTCGGCAATTTTGAAGAAGATGCACGAAAAGCCTTAGTTGTAGCTAAAGAAGAAATGAGAAACTTAAATCATCCCTATGTTTCATCAGAACATCTTTTACTGGCTATCCTCAAAAGCAATAATGAAATTACTGAGAGGCTAGCCGAATATGATTTAGACTATAATACCTTTAAAAAAGAAATTATTAAAATAATTGGTAAAGGATCAAAACCTAGTGAATTTTTTCTTTATACTCCATTATTAAAGAGAATAATTGAAAATGCCACCATCGATGCTAAAGAAAACAATGGTGGAGTAGTTACCATTAATCACTTGTTTTCAAGCTTACTAGAAGAAGGTGAGGGCGTTGCCATTAGAATTTTAATTGGCATGAATATCGACATCGATGAACTTTATAACGAATTTACTTACAAATTAACCAATAAATCTAGCGCGAAAAAACTTTTATTAGAAGAATTAGGCGTCGATTTAAATAAAAAAGCCTTAAATGGTCATTTAGATCCCGTTACAGGTCGAGATAAAGAAATAAAAAGAATTTT
>CALVKO010000078.1 GCA_944332725.1 uncultured Bacilli bacterium | reverse complement strand
ATATTTGAAAATTGCAAATTATTAAATAACTCTTCCATTAAATCACCTTCTTTCTTTTTTTACTATTTGACTCCTATTACTTTTTTTATATTAAAAGTAGTATTAGTTAACGTCATTGTCCATCCATTGTTAAAAACATAAAACGTTCCAAAGGGACAAGAACTTTCTTGGTTTAAAATAGGATAAAGCATTGCTGCTCTATTGTTTTCAGCTATTAGCACTAAAAATCTATAACTCGTTGCTACTTTATTAAAACCTATTGATTGTCCTTGTTCTTTAGGTTCCCCATCATAAATTACATCTTCTATTTTTGCTTTTTGCTTAAATTGAGTATAAAGAGGTTTCATCGTTTGTCACCTCTTTTCTTTAAACTATTTACGATATATATATATATATATATACAGCCCCAAGGCTTTCGTCGATTTTACTCATATTTTTTATTTCCTTTCTAATTTACAATTCTAGTTCTATTGTACTGTATCCTTCTGGTACATTTCCTTCTTCAGCAACATCATATAGTTCTGTATTTATCTCTGCACTTAATTTTGCTAATAAAGTTGCTGATGTCTCTGTACTTTTGTATGCTTCTATATAGCTTATACTATAATTTTTAATTACCAACCTAAATTTTGTAAAATGTTTTGTTTCTTCTATAGCTTGTCTTAATATTTTTTCAAATGAAATCTTGTTAAAACCTTTTACTGCAACCAATCCTAAAATTCCTGCAATGTTTCCTTTTCCTGCCTTAACACCAAAACTTAAAAACGCTGTCGCTGTCAAATTATAGTCAAATTCTCCTATTCTGTACCAACCAGAATTTGTAAGAGAATAGGCTTTATATTTCATATTTTTCTGTTGTTCTTTAAATTGTGTATAAAGAGGTTTCATTATCGATCACCTCTTTTCTGTTTTTTAGTCTTTAAAATGCTTGTGTGTGTGTGTGTGTGTGTGTGTGTGTACAGCCCCAACGGTTACAAGGTTTTTATTCATATCTTTTATTTCCTTTCTTTTTATAAGATTTTAAAGTGTATAGCTTGTATTTATTGCGTAAAAATCAGTATCCAGATACTGCTGTTTCGAATTTCGTAAAAGTTGTAAGTGTCCCGCAGGTGTAATAAGCATTGTTCCTACTGAACCATCACTGTTCATTCTGTTTACAAATGCGATATTTTGTTTTGGTATTAAATCAGTAGGTATTTTCGCAAAATTAAATCCTTGAACATTTATTTTTTTTACTACTCCTCGTAAGAAAATAATATTACCTATTTTTTTTATTTGAGGCTTATAGCTTTCGCTATAAGCTTCTGCTCCATTTTCTAATTCAAGATTTATCCAGTCAGAACTTTCTATTTCTTTATTAAGCGGTCTCATTCTCATACACCCCCTTAACTACAAATTTAAAGTATTCGCCAGTCTCTGCAGACCAGTCGCTAGTTAACTTTATCTTATTACTTATGCTATCTACTTCTCCTAATTCTCTATAATGTCCATCTGTTCCCGCATCGTCTGAGCTAAGAAGTAAGAGTTGTCCCATGTAATATACTTGAAGTACATTTGCTCCTACCTTATATTTGAAAGGAAGTGTTATTTCTCCTCCTAAATCTATGTTAGAATTAAGAACTAAATTGTATATATATTCTTCTACACTATTTTCTATATTATTTTGTAATTTCATTAAGTTTGGTCCAGATAATGGAACTTTTCCAGAATATTTTGCTGGCGTAACAGGATAGTTCTTTTCTTCAATTGTTACAAAAGCCTCTTGCGTTTTTTGTCCATTCTCAAAAGGTATTTTATTCATTTTTATCTTTAGCCCCCTTCTTTTCTTTTTCATTTTTTAGGCTATTTTCGTATTGCTTTTTACTTTGTTCTAATTCTTGTTGCTTTAAAATATTTACTTGATTATATATTTCTTTTAAAATTGGTTCTAATAAAAATGGAGGAAGTCCACTTTCATTTACTATTTTAACTATACTTTCTTTTGTTTCTTCTACTATCAGATCTGCTGGTTTATTCATTATATCACCTCCAACTTTTCTATTTTTTGTACTAATTCTTGTATGGCTTTATAAGCTACAGAAATCATACTATATAAGTCTACTCCATTATTTTTTTTAGAAGTTATTTCTTTGGAATATTTGTAATTTTTGCCTATTACAAATCCTATATGCTTTTTATCCTCGTCTTTTTCTCTTTTTAAATTATAAGTATATATCTCTGTATTCAAAACTATATCTAAACCATTTTCTAATTTTTGTATATTTTTTTTGATTCTTTCTACAGAAGGATTTATAAATTGTCCTAAAACAGTAGCATCTCCATTTATAAATAATTCTTCCCCACTAACTCTTCCTTCATCAGTTAACATTGCGTATTTTTCATTTAATCCTAATTTTAAACTATTACTTCCAGATTGATTTTTGAAAAATTTTATTTTATCAAGTATTGTTATAGCATTACTATCTGGACTATCTGATGGCATTATTGTTAGCAAGCTTTGATGTGTAGTGGTATCTTCAAAAAGTAACCCTCCAAAAGCTCCTGCATTTGTAATATTAATATTTCCACAAGTTATTGCTGAATTAATTCCTTCTAAATTTAATGTACATGCTGTTAATACCAATTGCCCACTAAAATCACCAGCATTTTTATTTGCCATGTGAAAATCTTTAACATATAGTATTGGCCAGAATTTATTATCTGAAGTAGTTTGTATTCCCCAAGCCATACCATCAGCTATATCTTTTCCATAATCACAAGGAATTGCAAATGATATGTATCTGTCATTTTCAATAGTATTAACCCCCATTTCAGCAAATTTAGTATTATTGTCATAAAAGGCTATTGTTGCATCACCATTATCACCTTCAAATTGTATTGACTGTGAAATTTGATTCCATGCAATTTTTACATGTTCCCAATTTTGTTCTATTTTTGTACCAAATTCATCTTCTCCAACTTTCTTATTAACTTCTGACATTATTTGATCAGAATTTAATTTTATTGCTGCATTCATTTCCTCTGTTGTTGAATAACCCTCAAGTTTTTGATTTACTGATATTTCTATGCTTTTAGCGGATTGATTTATTGCACTATTCATTTGATTATTTGTAACATATATATCTGTAAAATCGTTCTTTATTAAATATTCTGCATAGAAGTTATTTCCTTGCAAATCCATTAAATAGATATAATTATTGCCTTCAAATAGTTGTATATTTAAATCCCCAAATTCTTCTTGAATCGGTTTTTCTAATTCAGTTAATATTCCATATTCGCTCAAACTAAGTTTTCTTGTAACATATGTTTTCTCTGTTGTAATATTTATACTATCGTATACATCACCTTTTCTTCTTAATTCATCAGTTTCTATGATGTATTCTTTCTTTTCAGAAGATGGATTTGTTTTTGGTTGCTTATCTACTATAATTCTATATATCATTACAATACCTCCTGATTTGCAAACAATTCATCACTAGGAAATAAATCCTCTCCTGGAAATAAGTTGGCTTCATAAGTTCTATTTCCCTTTACTTCTAATTTTAATATTTCTGCTTCTCCTGCATCTTCCAAAAATATTTCTGTAATTCCTGATATTTCTCTTTTGTATGTCACACTATCTGATACGGTCTGTTTTATTCCATCTATATCTTGCTCAACTTTAGTAATTTTTTCTTCAAACTCTCCATTTTGCTGTACTAAATCCAGTATTTTTCCTTCATTTTTCTTTGCTAATCTTTCCACTTCCAAAGTTTTCTTTTCTTCTTTAGAAGTAGCTTTATACTCTGTTTCTGTTTCTTCTGGAATAGTTGCTCCAGTATCGCTTTTAATCCCTGTATTTATTGTAATATTTGCTTCTAAAAGATATGTATTATATGTATCATTTTCATTATTTTTTAATCCTATACAATCTACAGGTTCAAGCCAGGTTACACCAAGATCTGAAGCTTCAAACGCATAATAAGTTAGTCCTTTAATCTTTTCAAACATAGCATCTATTACTTTTTCTCTTTGATATTCTATAAATTCATTTTCATCAAACCTTAATTCACATCTTCCATTTAAATTAATGCTATTTTGGTCTACTCTTTCAATATTGTCTTCTACATCTCCTCTTCCGAGAACAAGAGCATTTACTGGTCCAAACTTATCTGTTATTACTAATTTACTTAAATACGATCTATCTAAAACTTCTACTGAATCCACTAATATAGGAACCAAGTATAGTTTGTTACCTTTGATAATTATTGTTGTTAATGTAGCTTGAGCTACTTTGTCTAAAACATCTCTATAAGTTATCTGTTGTGCTGTAAAATAATCTTCTGGTATAGTTAAATCGTTATTAAAAAAATCTGTAGAATACAAATCTGTTCCACATACTTCACACATTCTCTGTAAAAAAACACCCATTGTACAGGGATATGTTATATTCATTTCAGATTGTTTAAATGTTTTCATAAAGTGAACTAAATTGTCATAAGCCGTTACTTCAATTTCTTCTGCTCCCTTATTTGATTCTGGCTCATCTTTTATATAAAAATTTCCTAAATCTATATACTCAAATTGATTATTTACATATAATCCATATTTAAAGTTAAGAGTCTTGCTTTTTAAGGAATTTGTAATAGAAGTAGTAATGGTTAATTGTTTCATTATAGATTTAAATAGTTGCCCTTCAAAACTATATTTTGTTTCTTTTATATTTAATTTCTGTTCTGTATCTATTAATGCTATTTTGCAATCTTGCTGTTTTATTTTTTTAGTTATAGTTTTATAAGAATTACTTACATTGATCATGTTAGTTGTGGCCTCCTATCTATAGCAACTAGAGTAACATTAAACCCTTCCCAATATCCTCCACAAGGCAATGGAGTAGATTTTATTACTTGTCCATTATAAAAATCTTCTGTAAATAAGTCTCCTTGTTTATACTCTCCCATGTCTTTTTCTAAAGAAAATTGAACATCCTCTAAAAAAGGATGCTCAAGTAATTTTTTGATTTGATTATATTGTTCATCTGTTACATACCCAAATTCAATTTCTAGTGTAGAAAAATATCCAATAAATGTTCCGCTGAAATGTCCATCTAATGTAGTTCTTCCTGTTCCCTCTCCCCATTGAGGCTCAGGACCAGGAGTTAATTTTGTTATTCCTGGTACTGGTGTTTTATTTACTATTAATTTAGGTTCATACATCCTTTTAGCCTCCATTCTTTGCAAATTTCTTTTTCTTAGATATTTTTTCTAGTCTTTTTAGTAATTCATATCCATCTATGTATAAATTAAAATCTTGATTACTTAGTAATTCTAATAGTTGTATTATTCTATTTAAGAGTTGTATTACTTTTGTATCATTTCCAACTCCCATTTCTTTATTAGCTTGTTTATATAGAGACATTAATTTATCTTCTGGTGCAACTATTTCTCCTTGATGCCTATTATCTCCAATCATTGCTAGTTGTGGTGTATTAGCTTTTACATATCCACCTTCTGCAAGTCGTGGTAATGATAGTGTTCCAATTTTTCCAATATTAACACCAGGAATTAAATTAATTAATCCAATGCCACCATTTATTAAATTTATAGCTTTATTAATAGTTCTTTCAATTAAAGAAATTACTCCATTAATTCCACTTTTTACGGCATTTGAAATTGCGTTTCCAATACTAGTTCCTAAATTACTAAATGTATTCTTTATAGTATTCCATATATTTGAGAAGAAACTTCCTATATTACTAAATACTCTTGTAATTCCATTATATGCTTGTTGAAATATATTTGTAAACCAACTGCCTACGCCAGAAAAAATATTCTTAATTCCATTCCATATATTAGAAACAAAATTCTTTATTCCGTTCCAAACATTATTCCAAGTATTTGATATTCCATTTAAAATATTTTCTAAATATGATTTTATTGTATCTATTGCTCCAGTAACTATATCTTTTATAGAATTCCATACTCCATCAATAACACCCTTAATAGCTGTCCAAACTCCTGAGAATATTTCTTTAATACCATTCCAAGCTTGTTCCCAATCTCCTGTAAATACTCCTACAATAAAATCTATTAATCCACTTAGTACTTGCCATATTCCATTAAGAATATCTCCAATAATACCAAATGCATTCATAAATAAATTACCTATAGTTTCAAAAATAGGAGATAAAACTGGAACTACATTCTCAACAATCCAATTAATTATTGGAACTAACCATGTATTCCATAATTCTGATAATCCATTTACTAATTTTCCTATAAATTCAAGGAAACTGTTTACCATTGGTTGTAAATGTTCTTTCCACAAAGTATCAAATCTTGATGCCCATTCATCTAAAATAGGTTTTATATTTTCATTCCATACATTCAATACTGTAGTTAAAATACTTGAAAAGCCATTTTTGATATTTTCTACTGCTGGAGCTATATATGTGTTATATACATCCCAAAACTTAGAAAAAGTATCTTGTACTCCTTGTTTTATAGTTCCTAATACACTAGATATTGGTTCTAGCATACCTTCTATTGTTTCTTTTATTAAATCCTTATTTTCAATAAAAGGTTGTGTAAATATATATACTAAATCATTTACTAAAGTTCCAACTACTTCTATAGTACCCAAAACGGCATCTGTAAATATTGAAATTAAATCAGCAGTTATTTGTTTAGCAGTATCACTTCTTAGAACAGTCCATATATCTGCAATTGCTGTTGATATGTTTCCACTTATTTCATGAGATTTGCTAGATATATCAAATAATCTTACAATATGTTCTTGCACATTTTGCTTATTTTGTTCTAAATATTTATTTATTCCACCAATTAAATTATCAGCTATACTTAAAGATATACTAGCTATACTACCTGCTGTCTTTCCCAAGTCTGTTATTAGAGAATTAATCCAATTGCTTGCTGCATTAGTAACTTCTGGTGATGAAAAAATATCTGATAAATTATTTTTTATACTTTCAATAGCATTTGTAATACTATTGAAATCAAAAGTTCCGAAACCTTCTGAAAAGCCTTGTTTAAAAATATCTACTAATTCTGATGCTTTGGCCATAAAGCTATCCATCTCAAAATTAGCTTTTTGCATTGTATCTGTTAAAGAGTTACCAAAGTCTAGACCTGTAGAACCTCCACTCGATTCACTCTTTTCATTAGAATTACTTTTCAATATATTGGCAGTATCAAATGAAGCCAAACTTTTCATGTCTTTTGCTGATTTTTTTGCACTACTACCTATACCAGAAACTGCATCTGAAGCTGTATCTGCTGAACTTGTCACATCTGTTAAATCTGTTGCTATACTTCCTACTCCTCCAGAGCTATCTGACTTATTTCCTGTAATAAATTCTGTAAATGATTTAAACGCATCTGCTAAGACCTGTAATCTGCTTATTACCCAATTTATTCCTTGAACAATTGGTGTAAATAAATTAATAAATCCTTGTCCCAAAGTTGCTTTTAATTCATCAAATCTTAAGCTTAAAACTCTTGTTTGATTTGCCCAACTATCACTAGTTCTAGCAAAATCTCCTTGTGCCAAACTTAACTTATCTAAAACAAATTGATATCTTAATGCAGTTTTTTCTTGTTCAGACATCGCACTAGTTGTTTTTCCATAACCATTAGCAAGTGCATATTGATCAAGTGCGTTCTGTGTCATTACTATACCTAAATCTTTTAGAGTTTCTGTCTCTCCAGTAAATACTGACTTAAGTTTTGTAAAGGCTTCATCACTACTTAAATTATAGAAAGAAGCTACATCACCAACTAGTCCTGTAAGAGTTTTTGACATTTCTAGTGCAGCCTGATTATTAAAATTAAATGCTTTAGCCATTGCACCAAAAGTACCAACATACTTCTTGGTTACAGTTTGTCCTAGTCCAAATTGGTCAATGGCATTCTTTGCAAATTCGTCTACTTCACTATTTAAATTTCCAAAAGTAACATCTACAACATTCTGTACCTCTGCTAGGTTTGAACCTAACTCTAAACAACTTTTAGTAAAGTCTACAACGGCTTTAACTGAAAAAGCAGCGAGCGCTGCTTTTCCAATTTTGCCAAGCATTCCTTCTATACCAGATTTCTGTATTGTATTTCCTGCAGTTTGAATTCCTTTATTAAATGGATTTGAGTTTAATAATAGTTCAAAATCTACTGCCCCTACATTGGTGCTCATACCTGCTTTTCCCCCTTTACTTTTTTATAAATTTTAGGTTTATGCAGGTATTGGCTAACTACTTACTATTTTTATTAGTTGTGTTGCTCACTCTGTCATTTTTTAATGTTATTTTTACTATTTCTTTACATCTTGTACATTTTATTTCCCCTATGCAAATATCAGCCTTTAGTAAAAGCTGATTGCATTTTGGACATCTTATTTCTTTCATTTGTTATCACCAGCCATTTCCTTAAACATTTTCTGAAACTCGGTAATAACCTTTTTAAATTCCTCTTTGTCCATTTTTTGTGCCATTTTATTTCTATATTCCCATCTTATGTTTTTTTGCTCCTGTGTAAAGTTTTTTAATCTTTCTTTGTCATCTTCAGAGCGTATTTGTACTATATTACCTAAAGGTGTTTCTCCCATAAGACCTGAAATATCACTACATAATTCAGCCCAACTCATATTATTTATTTCTTTTCTTATGCTATATCCATACTGTGTTTTTAGGCTGGATGCTACTAACTCCCAGTCATCTTCTAAATCATACCATGTTTCATTATTTGACTGAGTTTTGAAATCGTTTTTCCATTTCCTCGAATGATATTTCATTTACTTGTGCCATTATTGCTATAATTACTGTTTGCAATTGTTTTACAGTTAAATCCATATCATATATTTCTTTTCTTGCTTTTTTTCCTAAAAGCAGTTCTATTACATCAAACATTGCATCAAAAGAACTATCTTTTTTAAATATCTCTTGAGCCTTTATCATAGTTTTAGCTCCACAATTAACTGTATAAGTTTTTCCTTCTGCTATTGTTATTTCTTGCTTTTCTATTCCTAATTTATCTGTTATATTTAAATTCATAATTAACCTCCTAAAATTCATAAAAAAATAAAGGGACATAAAGTCCCTAAAATTATTAATTATTTCCTTGTGATTGAGTATCTTGTCCACCATCTTGACTATTTTCATTTTGTAATGATGTTGGTTCAGTTGCTTCTGTATAAGTTGGTTTTCCGTTGCTCATAACATCAAATTCAAGTGGAATAACATTTGTACTGTCTCCTCCACCCCAATTTGTTACATTGAATACTGCATTTTCAAATACTAGAGTAGCACCATCCGGAAATGTCCATTGTAGACATCCTTCAGCATCTCTACCATTCTTTAATGTCATTCCTGCTACATAATCATTTCCTTCATCTCCATAATTTCTTTTACCAGCAATAGATATTGTAACAGATTTTGATGTCATTAAACGTCTAACCCATCCTTTTTGGTCAAATGGATTCCATTCTTCAACACCATTATCTAATGCGACGCTAAATGTAGCCATATCTGCAATAGTTTTCAAAGATTCTTTGCTAGTTCCAACTTTGAACTGGTTTTCATATACTGGATATACTCCTGTTTTTGTACCTGGCATTATTTTTCACCCTTTCTATATAATAAATTTAGTTCAATACTGAACTTATAAGTTCCGTTTTCATCTGGTCCTAAATCTATCGGACCATCATATAAGCAATTGATATTACATCTGTAATCATCAATAAAAAATGAGCTACAATCTAGTAACTCATAAATATCTGAGGCTTTTGTTTCAGCCGTATTATAATTTTTCGTCCACCTTAACAACAATGTAATCGGTAATATTCCATAACTTTGTAATTCTTTATATTTTGATAAACTATCTAATTGTCTTCTGTTTGCATAGATTGCAATAGCTTTTTCTTGATTTTCATCCATTGCACCAATAGACCATACAGGACAATCAATAATAGTTTTTAAATAGTCTTTAAATTTTACAGTTTTTAATCTTTCTATCATTACTTTTGTCTCCTTTTCAACATCTGTGCATAATACTTTATAGGCAAGTTTTTCTTTTCTCCTTCAATATAATCATCAAACCAATATCGCTTAGCATTTGGATTTTTCTCTTGATGTATCGTTATCTCAGGGTCAAAATATACTTTTCTTGCGTAAGGTGTATCTGTTACAATTGTTGCTACACCTTTTATTATTCTTTTATCATCAACAAAAGTACTATCGTTTTGCATCGTACCAGTATCAAAAGGCATCGTTTGGCTTTGAATTAAATCTGTTTTTAAAGCTTCAGCTGTATCTAGCAATGCCAACTGTGCAATTTTATTTATCTTATTAATATTTTTAGTATTAAAAGTTATTTTCATATTACATCAACTCCAATGTTGTATGATGGATACTGCCATCAGGATTTCTAGGTCTACTTGCTTGGTATATTTCATATTTACTATCATTTATTATTACTTCTCCACCATTTATCTTTTTTATATTAGGTGCTATATCTCCTAGTAATATTACTTTTCCCACAAGTTCAACCTTTTTTCCATCAGCATTAATTATAATTTTAGTTTTTTCAACAAATCTACATTTTTCATTTTCAAGATTTAAAGAAGTTAAAGGCTCACCTTCTTCAGACAAGCCTTCTTGATATAATTTAACGTCACACTTATTATTTAATAATCTCTCTAAATGTCTTGGATTTAATTTCTTTATCATATTATTCTATTAGTTAATCCTGTCCTTCTAAGATATGTAAAAGCTACCTTAGAAATTTTTAGTTTGTCAGCTATTTCAGTAGATTCTTTTTCATTTACTGTTAAATCTCCACCTATGCTATAACTTTCAACATTATCCTCCTCATCATAAGTACCTTTATCTTTTATATATTCTGCTTGAATACAAGTAGATTTGATTATTAAATCCTTTTGATTTTCTGTTAAATTACTAAAACTTCTTTTTTCAATTCTTGTTAATGTAGCTTTATTTATATCAATAGATGCTAATTCCAAATATTTTTCTAGCTCTTTTTCTTCTAATTTGCCAGATCCATATTTTTTATAATCTTCGTTTGTTGCATATATTGTAATCATTTGCAACACCCCTTATTTTTTATTTTCATCCGTTTTTTCTTTTTTCGAATTTTCTTTTGCTTTCTTAATTTCATCATCTTTTTCTGCTAATTTCTTATTTAGTTCTGCAATTTCTTCATCTTTTTCTTTTACTGTTTTATTTACTTTATCATATTCTTTTTTCAATTTATTATATATTTCTGCAGACACTTTTTTATTGGCTCCTTCTGCTATTTTTTTACCATTCTCATCATAAATATCATAGCCTGCTTCTATATATTGCTTTTTTTCGTTTTCTGTTATTGAATACTCAACATTATCTTTTACTGCAAACATATTAGCCCTCCTTTCTAAGCTTCAGCCTCAGCATTTATTCTTATACCTTGAACTCTTGTATCAATTAAGAATAAATCCCAATATTTTCTTAATTGATATAGATATCCATCTCCTTGAGTATGAGTTCCTGGAGCCCATAATTTTATGTAAGCATGTTTGTCACAAGAAATAACTGATTTTGGATGTACTAATATCATATTTATTTGTTTTGCAGATACACCAGGTGTACATCCATCAGTAAAGTTATATGCTGTTTTCATTCTTGCACTTGGTATTTTCTTGATTTTTACATCATCTAAACTTCTTACTGCTCTATGGAATCCATTACCATTTCCACCATTCAAGAAAAATACTTTTTGTACTTCTCTTGCATTCCTTATTGATTCTTCTGCATCAGGAGTTACATATAATAATCTTCCTTCTGTTGGAACTTCATCTTCATCCATTTGTTTCATATATTTATCGTATAAAGTTAAAGCATTATCAGGTGTTATTGCAGTATTATCTACTGTTCCTGATAATCTTGTTTTATATTCACTATATATTTTAGAGAAGTTATAACAATCTCTTTCTGGAATAGCATGTTCTTCTTCAAATGTATTAGTTATATTAGCAGCACTTAATGCTTGATTTGATTCGTCTACATCTTCAGTATCAATAAAGTATTCAACATCTCTATCATGTTGTAGAGTAAATGTCATGAAATCATTTTTTGCATTTTGTCTATTAAATCCACCATTTCTTCCATGATCTTTAAAACCACCTAAAGTTAAATATGGTACTTTGATGGTTTTAGCATTAATAAATTTTACTTTTTCTGTTGTTAAATCATCACTTAAACATTCTCTTTTATATTTTTGTCTTAATTGTCTTTCAAATTGGGTTGCATAATTGACTGTATTAGCCATAATAAATCACCTTTCCTTTTCTATATTTATTTGTTTCCAAAGATTTCATCAAGTTCATCATTGATATTATCTGTGGCATCTTGTGTTTGATTTCCAGCTGCTCCAAACTTAAAGCCTTTTTGTTCACTGGTATTACTTGATTCTCCAACTAGTTCTGGAAATTCACTAATTATTGCGTTTATTTCTTCTTCTAGTTTTGTATCATCAACAATTCCATTTACAATCACCTTTTCCTGGTCCACTAATCTACTTGCTCTTTGTAATTTTGCAGGATTAATTCCTTTTACTGCCATAGCAAGTCCAATTTTGTTTTGATAGTAATCAGTTGGTAATGAATTCTGTTGATTTTGCACTGGAGTTTCTTCTTTAGTTTGGTTTTCTTTAGAATCATCTTCAGGATTTTCTTGTTTTTGTTTAGAGGTTTTGCCTTGTGCAGCCTTTTCAGCTCCTTTGGCATACATTCTCGCAATAAATCCATCTAATTCATCCTGATTTTTAAAAGTTATTGAGCCATCATCGTTTTGTTGAGCAACACTGTTGGCTTTTTTACCTTTCTCACCCTCATTTTTGTTTTGATTTGATATATCAGTCTTTTTTTCTGTATTAGTACTATTGTTTTGTTCTTCTTTTTTTGTATTTTCTGATGTTTCTTTAGTATTTCCAAAGATTTCATTAACTTTTGAATCTTGATTGTTTACATTATTGTTGTTATTTAACTGAGTATCATTTCCAGTAGTCTGAGTATCTACTTTTTTTTCTTCATTTCCGTTTTCCATAAAGGACCTCCTCCGTTTTAAGTCCGTCGACTATTATTCGTCCGTGATAGTATTTAAGCCATACACACGTTTTTGGCATGAAAAATAGAGCCTTTTTCAAAGCTCTAAATATTAAAAACTATTTAATTAGTTACATGCAGGTTAGGATTTGCACCTAACATGGTATGTCCGAACTCCGTAACCAGCCTATCTCATACCTTTTAAATTACGTAAGCGTCTACTATTGTATCCATTTTGTCTATTAATATATATCTCGAGAATATCAATTAATTAGCTACTTTGATATACTTTACCAATTCCACGCTTGAATTGTCTATTCCGCCACTGCATTTATAAATTCTTTATACAACTTTCCAGTCTTCTGCTAACATATCTGCCTGACTTGCTAACCAGCCCATTTGAACTCCTGATGTTCCCACAAAAGCTATTGCTTTATTACCTATTGCTATATGTTCTGCATTTATAGTGTCTTTATTTGCATTTATATAACTTATATTTGTTGCAAGTTCTATATATTGATTTTTACCATTCCATCCTTCTCTTTGTACTCTTTTTCCTTGTTTTAACAACTTAATTGCATCTCCAAAGTCCATTTTAGACCTCCTTATTAAACCATTTATTTATATTTCCACTTTTTACGGCTTCTTCAAATTCCTTTGCTTCTTTCTTTTCTCTTTCTGTTAGTTCTCTAAATCCTACATTTTCTCCTTTTATTGGCATAGATATTCGTACTAAGAATCTATCGTGGTCACTTAATTCTTTATATCTAACACCTTTTTCTTTTTCTGAAAGTTTATAAAATTCTTCTAGTGATAAATTACTCATTTATTTCCTCCCATAGGATATAATATATATTATTTAACATTTCAATATCTTTTGTTATAAATTTGCTGTTTCTTTTATATAATACTTCACTTTCACTTTCATTGTATCTTCTTACATCTTTAGCTTTTTTAGATTTTACATATATTCTTATATTTGCATTTTCATTGTAATTTTCTTTACTTGAAAATGATAAATATTCTTTCCATTTTTTTATCTTTCCTATTTGATTATTATTTAAGAATTTTTGTAATAATTTATTATCTTTTATTTCTAATACTCTAACTATATTTCCTTCATAATTTGGTAATTTGTCTAGTATTTTATCTAAACTGTCTATTACTTTCTTTTGTTCTTTACTTAGTTCTAAATTATTTCTCAATAATTCATTTATTTTATAGCTTTCAGAGCTAATATATTGATTTATTGCATATTGCTCATCATCTGTTATCTCTATTTTACTACCATCTATCTGATTTTTCAATTCATTTATTTTATTTTGATAGTTTAATACATTTTCAGGCAATAAACTTCCTAATGCTAATCTTTCATATTGTCTTTTTTGTCTTTGTAATGCCTGTGTATATTCATCATTATGTTGTTCTGATAATGCTTGTGTTACTTCTTCTGGTTCTTCATTTATACCTTCATAATATGTACTAGAACCATGTTGACATCTTGGATGAAATAAGCCACCTTCAATAGCTGTACTTAAAAGAGGATATTTACCATCTTCTTTTTTTCCACCTGACCAGACATCATCTATATATACTCTACCTTGCCAAGGTACACATTTATCACAAGCCCCACCATGCTTTGATATATATACTGTAGCTACTCCCAGTTTTTTTCTCATTTCTCCTTCGCCCATTAAATTGGCTCTTTTGTTAGCTGTTCTAATGGCCATATCACAATAATCTACTATATTGTGTCTTGAACCATTTTTATATTCAATACAATTAAACCCTCTAAGTAAAAATTCTTGTGAAGCCATATCTATTGCTTGTTTTACTGTTTTTACGCCTGTATTTGCATATACTTCTGCTTTATATATTATTTGCCTATACTGATCATTTGCCATTCTTAAAGTAGCATATTTTACATCGTTAATATCATTAGTTGTACTTTTAATTAAAGCTTTTATTTTTCTATCATTTAATCCAAAAAAAGATCCACTTATTTGTGAATCTGATTTTTTTATTATTCCCTTTTTTATTGCATCTTTATTAGTTCTACTTGCACCTTCTTTAAATTGTTTTTTCATTTTTTTATATACTAAATTATCTAATATAGTATTTTTATTTTTAAAAATTTCTTGATTTGATTTTTTGAAATCCTCTATTTGCTTTAGTTTCATAGCTTGCCATTGTGGCCACTTAAACCCTTTTACTTTTTCATCTTCTTTATGGCTCCATAGAGTTCTTTTCATAGAAAGAATTAATTCATTTTCAATTTCCTCAAATATTTCTTTTATGTTATATTCATTTTGCATTTAATCACCTACTCAATTATAGGATTCATAATATTAGGCTCATCTTTTTGTATAATTCCTGCTTCTTCTTTCAATCTTTTTACTTCTTCCTCTTTTTCTTTTTGTGTTAAGCTATCCCCATATAGTTCTTCTACACTTCTTTCTATACTCATTATGGTTTGTCCTGGTCTAGCTTTAGATATAGTTTCTACTACTGCTTCAAAAGAAGGAGAACTATATTCTCCAAAGTCTGCATCTGCTTCATATTCTATTTTTGATGCTTTGTGATTCAATTTATCATAAGTTTTTAAACATGTAATTGCTACTAAAGGTAATACTCTTTCTAAAACTCTAATAACTTTATTTCTTGTATATTGTGTAACTTTTTCTTTTTCTCTTTGTGCATCTGCATTATCTAATTTTTTAGTATCAATTCCTAAAGTAGATGGGCTTATTAACCCTTGCAAACATAAATCTAAAGCCGTTATATATCCTTGTAGCATTTTTTCATAATCAAAATCTCCTGTTACTCTTATTACTCTATCTGTTTTAGAACTATCTTCTGACATAGAGCTACCTATTTTCACAAATCTTTTATCCCATGTATTAGGCTTTAATAAATTACCATTATCATCTTGAGGAATTAAGTCTTCTGGAATATATGTCTGTGTTTTATTGTCTCTTAATGCTTCAATCCATTGACTCCAAACCTCATCTAAACTATCAAAATCATCTATTTTCTTTTCAAAGATGCTTTGCCCTCTACCTTTAAACTTTTTTGATTTATTAAACATCATTGGAATAGCCATAGTAAAGGTATTATCTGTTATTTCGAATAAATCTTTCGTTTCATCTATATTTTTTATCTTTGCTTCTTTGTTATTTAAAAATAACTTATAAGTTATTCCAGCTTTAGAATATCTTTCATAAAGGACATAAGTTCCTTCCTCTTTTTTATACCTTGTTTTAAAAATTGTTCCAACTATTCTGCCTCTTTTGTATTCGTACTCAACATTATTTCCAGAATAAAATTCTATAATTGGATATTGACTTATATCTGGATCATAACTAATTTTAAATGCTCCATCACCATCTACAAACACATCTATAATAGCTTGTTTTACGGTATCTTTAAATGCATTTTCTTTCTCTATTTTTTCCCATACTTCTTGAGCTTCTTTTGAATTTTTAATAGTTATTTTATTTAATGCATCAATTATTATATCTGCTAGCATATCCACTATTAAAGCAGGTAAACCAGTATGTATTTTTCTAAAATCAACTCCATCAGTTGATTCTGCTGCCCAAAACTTAGTATTATTCATTAAATCATCCACTTGTGTATAATATTGATGTAATTCACTTGGATCTCCTCTATACCAAAGCTCATTTCTAAAACAAGTTCCTGCAAAAGTATTAACTTCTTGTATTAATATACTATCACCTATTGAAGGTTGTATTTCTAACCAGTTCCTAATCATACTTTTTATTTTTCCTCCAATTTTACTCATCTTTATCAGCATCCTTTATAATTTGTTTTATTGTTTCCCAATTTCCAATTTTTTTCTTATATGGTAACCATGCATATTGACAGCCTTGTCTATGGTGGTCGTTTTTATCTTCTGGCTGATTATTTTCATCCCAGCTATATACATCTGATTCTTGTAAATAATCTGTACATTCGTCCAGTATTAGAAAATCTAATGTACTTTGCCAACTTTGTTCTAACTGTATTCTTGTAATATTTTTTGTTTTTTTCCATGAAGGTTCAAAATTATAAATACAATGTATTTTATTCTTCATCTTCCTGGCTTCCATAATAGTTCCGCTATCAGCACTATCTATAAAAGCTGTCCTAGCAAATCCCCATTCATCTTTGAATTCTTCCATAAACTGCAAAATCCATTTGACCGCATCAGACGGTGCAAATGGATTGTCTCTATTTTTATTATTAAAGCCTCTTTCTTTTAGTAAAACACATTTATTATCATTAGTTATTCCCACTCCTTCAAGTGTTAATTTATCATGTGTTTTTCTTGAATATGAGGTATCACATCCTACACTAAATAACTGAAATTTTAATTGTTTTGCTTGTAATCTATTTATTATAATTTCTTTTTTAATATCAAATATAACTCCTGTAGCTTTTCCTCTTAGGCCTAGTATCTTATTTTTATATAACTTTGTTCCTTTAGGTACGGATTCTATTATACTTTTCTTTTTTTCTTCAGTTAAACTAAGATTGTCATCAAAATCAAAATACCACCAAGTCCAATCATCTGTTTGAGGTTGATTTAACATTTTTAGTAACTCACTTGGAGCATCATTTTTATATTTTTCTATTGGCCTTGCTTTATTTACAAACTGTGTATAACATTCTAAGTTAGGATCGTCAGGATTTAAAGTACATAGTCTATAATCACAACGCATAAATATTTCTCTTACAAAATCCATATCTGCAATGTTAAACTCATCTATAAATATACATCCATATTGACCACCAAGAACTTTTTTCCACCTAGCTTTATTATCATATCCCACAATGTAAATTACTTTTACTCCATTAGATGTATGAAATAAAATATGTGGTAAAGAGTGTATTCCCTTACCACTTGCATTATATTCAATCAGTCCACCATCCTTGAAGTCTCCAAATATATCAATTAAGCCATAATCTTTATTGATGATGTTTTTTTCTATTGTTCCCAAATCTAATCCAGAAATTATGTGTAATTTTTTAGGACTTTCTGCTACCTTAAACATAAATTTAGGTATTGCAACAGTTGTTTTTCCTGCGAATGTAGTTCCTTCTAAAAACTCTGCACTTGCATCATACGCCATAAAATCCAGGTATTTTTCTGATAAAGGAAATCGCTCATTCGCCATTTCTCTCACCTCTATTTCTTAGCTGCCTACTTATGCTTTCTAGTAAATTTGTATTCTTTTTATGTTCTATTTCATTAGGTGATTCAACTATTGCACCTTTATCACATTCAATTTTATACAATAAATCTAGATGCCTTCTTTTGCTTTCTTGAACCCTTGTAAGTCCATCTTCTATTCGATTTATTAATATCAAACTGTTCTGCTTTTGTGTACTTTTTTCATCTCCATTTTTACTTTTGTATGTAGTAATCATGCTTTTACTTTTTAGTTCTTTTATTCTTTCTAGCATTCTTCGTTCTCTAATAGTTAAAAGTTTTAGTTCAAGTAAAATTGTTTCTTTTGTTCCTGGTTGTTTATCTCTCAAAATTTCACTTTCGTCTTCATCTAGTACAGTATCAAATATTTTTTCAAACTCTCCTGTAGTAACTGCATTTTTGTTTTTCTTAGGTGCATGTCCGCCCTTGTTACCTTTTGCATTCTTATTTCCCTTTTGTGATTCACTTATAAATTTTCTATCTCTTTTTAAATTGTATCTTTTTATAAAAGAAATTAATTGGCTGTGAGTTATTTGGTTAATTTTCTCTATTTCTGAATATTTAAGTCCATTCAAATAATCTTGTTTTATTTTTTCTTCTTGCTTAGTCAATTCATTTCACCCACCTCCAGAATTATTTATTTATTTCTTTTAATTTTTTCTTATTATTTTTTTCAGTCTTTTCATTATAATCTTTAAAGCACTTGTTCTTTAATTTACACATATCACATTTTCTCAAAATGCATTTTTCATAATTCATAATAATACCTTCTTTTGTGTTTCGTTAATATGATAAAAAGAGCTACCAGACTTCTTCTAGTAACTCTTTAAATCTATATATTTAACAAAGGAGGAAAAAAGAATAAAATTTCTTTTTTAACCAATACAAATATAACACACCTTTTTCCAAATTTCCAGGGTTGATTTTTTTCCCGTCTACATAAAATATATAGCTCTTGCTCCATAATATCTAATAGCAAACTCTTTCAAAGCCTCATTTTTCAAGTTGTATATAGTTTTTGTGCTTTCTTGACTATATCCCAAAATTTTTGCAATTTCTCCTAAACTTTTTTTATAATCTGTTATGTATTTTAATTTCAAAAATTGGCATAATTCCATTTTTTCTTTTTCTATGTCATCTAAGATATTGTTAACCAAGGTCATTTCTTCGATAGTTTCATTTATTTGAGCATTAACATCTAACAGTTCATATATATCCTTCATAGCATCTTCTGAATAATCAAACTTTTGTATTGATGGCTTGCTATAATCTATCCCTGATATTTCTGCTGGTATTCCTTTGATAATTAATTTATTTTTTCTTTTCTCTAGTGTTTGTAATGCAAAATATAACTTTCTATGCGACTTCAATATTTCTTCACATTCTTTTATATAGTTCACTTCAGTACCTCCAAATTTATCTTTTCAAGGTTTCTAAATATTCTGCACCTTTTTTTGTTCTTGTAACAATATTATTACTTTTTATCATTCGAATATATTGTTTTTCACTCAAAAGTAGATCCTTATGTTTTACTTTAACTTCTATCCCTTTTTCTAATTCCCAATCTTTCAACATTTTTTTATATGCCATCCTTTTCACTTCCTTTCATCAGTATTTTCATACAAAAATAAATTAATATTATTGCTAACTTCATTTGTATAAATTTCATTTCTATCATCCCTCTTTATAAAATTGATATATAAGTGCTATAACAATTATAATGCCTATGATATATATTGATATTGGAAATAATCTACCTATTACTGTAATACCTATCCAAAATATTGCCAATATGCTTAAAACTACCAATGTTTTACTTATTGCTTTCATTAATTTTATTACTTTTTCCACCTTAATCACCTCCTAATAATCTTACTTTTACATCACAGCTATAATTGAGATTTGATTTATTAACTATGAATTTTCTATTAGTTTCATCTATTATTATTTTTTTGCCATTTCTTCTTATCTCTTTCATTAATTTTGCTGCGCCTTCATTAGTTCTTTCTACTTTATATCCTAATGATTCTAACAAGTTAAAAACTTGATTATTTACCTGTTTTATATAACTTTTATGAACTTCATCCATATTCTTTCCATAAGCAAAGATCATCGACATCTTTTTTACTTCTCCTTTTTAATATTTCCCCGTATCATTACCAAATGTATTTTCAGTATGATCTATCCATTCTTCCATGGCTTTCACGATATCATCTCTATTTGCATTGCTTACATACATCATTTCTCTACCTTTTCCTTCGCCAAATTGAAATGCTAATACTACAAATCCGTATCCATAAGGCAATTCACCATCTACCTTTTTGGCTTTTTTTGCATTTTTCTTTTTACTTCTTCATCTCTACTCATTGCTTGTCCTCCTTTCTAAAATCCTGACATATAAACTTTATGCCCTTCTTTTAAATTATAAATAAATCTTTTTCTATCAATATCATATTGCATTTCATAATCTCCGCTCTATATACTTTAAGAAATTTGCTGTAATAAACATATAACCACAATCCATTAAATGTTGTATTTCAAATGTAAAATTTCTTTGTTTGTATCTTTCAAATTCTTCTGCATAATTTCCTAAGCCGATTCCATCTCTTTGCTTAAAATATGTATCTATATCAAATATATATTGTTCTAATGCTTCTATAATAGGTTCTAATTCCTTTATTTCAAAATCATGAAATATGTAATCTTTTGATTTATATATTTTTGCTCCTTGTTTATTTAATGCTTTTATTAATACCTTAGGACATTCTCCATTTCCCAAACATTGATAGTTATTAACATATATTCTATAACTCAATTAAATCACTCCTCTATTAATAATAATTTACTCTCATAATGTAAGCATGTTCCCTGGGATTACTTTCAATGGATAACTTTAAATCTTTCAATTTATCTATGTCAAAAAAATCTATCATCATTCCACCTTTTAAATTACCTATTTGATTCGTTATTGCAAATTTTATAATGTTTTCATATAATTGTTCTTTACTTGAATTTTCTATTTGTTTATTGAATAATCTACTTTTCAAATCATTTATCTCTTTTTCTAATTGACCTATCCTTTTATTACATCTTTTCACTTTACCTTTTACACTCATTTTTTATCATCTCCTAACTTTATATTCTCTAACTCTTTTTTTAATAGTTTTATATGTTCTATACAATAATCTTTGCCATTTAATTTATTAGTACATTCCTCGCAAAGTAATTTATCACAAGTTGATGTTTCTATTTTTCCTTTTCCATATAAATCAAAAGATTTTCCTGTTATATAATCGCATAAATACTTTGCTTTTCTTTTTCCACATTCCATACAAATACCTAATTCTAATTGTTTAGTACAGTCTTTTATGGGAATATCTAATTCTTCATCTTCATTCATTTACTCACCTAGCTTTCTGCCGACACATTGGGCAATAATTAATTTTCCTTGTAGGTAAAAGCCAGTTGCTATCTTCTATTCTCATTAATAAGTTTTCAATACTTGCTACTAATTTTTTATCTTTAACATTTATTGATAAATCTATGTCGACGTTATTTTTTAATTTTTTACTAATTAAACTTTTATTACGATTATAATATCCATCGTTTTTACAATATTCACACATCTTGTTCTTTTATCTCCTTTATTTTAATTTTGTAACCTTTATAAAAATTATTAAATATATCTTTAGCTTCTTCAATGGTATCTGCATAAACATATTTGATTGCACATCTTTTCGTATCTGCATATATAAACTTCACTTTATACTTTTTATTTCCTGTTCCTAATCTATTGTATAGCATTATTTATTCTCCTTTATTCTAAAATATGGTTTATTCAATGTACTAAAGCATTTACTTGTATTTGGACATTTTGTTGTTTTGTAGTTAGCACATTTTTCACAGAATTTATATATATAAGCTCTTTCTGTATCTCTAACACCTTCATCATATCCTGCATCATATCCTGCACAAGTAACAATTACTATAAATAATACAATCATTATAAAATACAAAATTATCATTATTAATAACATTTTTATTCTCCTTCTTCTAATAATTCTTTTCTTTTACTTTCAATATATTCAATATCTTCATCAGGTCCATTTAACCTTTCAAAATAATCATATATATCGTCTAGAGTATTTTTTACTTTTTGCTTTGGTATGCTATTTTCTAATCTCTTTTCTAAAAGATTAATTTTCTGTTGGATTATATAATGCTGATGATTTTCAACTTGTATTTGTGTTGCTGTTTTTAATGGTTCGTCAATACCATTTATTAATATATATTCATTTATTTCATGAAGCTTATTTTCTAATTCTTTCATTCTTGCTTTGTCTTGATCTCGCTCTGATAAAATATGCTCTATTTTATCCAAATCCTTATAAATAAATGTTATCTCTCCAAAATCTTCAAACTCTTCTCTGCACTGTTGAACTCTATATTTAATTATTTTTACATCATCTTCTATATTACTCATCATCAAACCACCTCTTTTTCTCTTCATGTTTTTTAACTAAATTGTAAATAATTGCT
>CALVKO010000077.1 GCA_944332725.1 uncultured Bacilli bacterium | reverse complement strand
AATTCCGCTTTAACTTTTCGGTCACCTGGGAGACGGCGGTCTCCAGCAGGGCACGGATGATGTGCTTGTTGTCCATCAGCCCGATGTCCAAAAAGCGGCTGTAGTTGTCGTCAATGATGTGGTCGTAGTCCAAATAAATCGGCATATTTTTATCAAAAATGAAATCAGCGGGATTGGTAAAATAGTCCGCAATGTCGGGGAGCTCAGCGAAGTGGCTCATTTCCGGTTCGGTTCGCTGCTTGAAGGCCAGTAAGAACCAGGGCTGCTGGGAATCGTTGCGATTTTTGATGAAGTAGGCGTAGATGTCGTTCCCGTTCACCGTCTGCAGGCCGGTATTGAAGCACATCGCGCTCCCGTCCTCGGTCACAGCGATCTTTCCCTCCTGCTTGACTCGGTCGTAGGTGTAGTTGAGGTAGTTGTAGAGGATGTAGTTGGGGCGGGGATTGCTGCTGGTATCAGGAAAGGACCAGCGCTCGGGCTGCGCGGTCTGGGCTAGGTACTCCAGCTTTTTATTGAACGCATCGGCATTGCCCAGGTAAGCGTCTTTGAGCAGGTTAAATTCTGGCCGGTAATCGCCGGCAGCAGATACAGTCATATTCTTCCTCCCTTTCTTTGATATTCCTATTTAGTATAGCGCTGCTTGTGCAGAGATGCAATGCGGATTCATCGGTTTTTCCGGCGAAAAATATCAGAAATGGTTTTGCCGGTGAAGGGTTTTGTGTGCCGGCGTCTGCCAAAAAACGGCCGGACTGAGCCGGCCGCTTGATTGAGAAGGGTTAAAACTGGCGTGGCAGGTTTCCCTGCGTGTCCGAGACGGTCAGGAAAAGGAGGGGACTTCCCGGGTGATCTTTCTGCATTCCAGGTAGAAGCGCTTCTCGTCCGCGTGGCCCATGGAGAAGGTCTTCCGGGGCAGGGCGCCATGGGCGGCTACGTAGGTGAAGAGACTGCTCTTGTCAAAGGCTGGCATGAGCAGGCCCAGCGCGTCCCCCTTGGATACCAGCTCGGCGACGGCATCATCGCCATGAATATAGTCAATGGACGCGCCTGGGAAGGAGGGAAGGAGCTCACCGAAACAGTCTTGGAGGCTGGCTTCCTGCAGGGGCGTAGGCATAGAGCCTAGCTCTAGCGATCCCTTCACGCTGCCATACTGGTAAACGACGCTTTGCGTGTAACCGGGGGAGGCCTGATGTGCCGCGGCCCATTCTCGGATGGCATCCAGCAATCCTTCAGGGTCAATACCGAAAACTACCCGGTGAATTGGTTCGAAGTCCAGCCCGGGATCAAACAAGTTGACCAATTCACACAATGCATAGCGGGCGGGATGTCCAACCTTCTCCGCTTCGGAGAGAGTGGCCTTGAGTGCGTCCCAGTGGCTCTTGGCGGTGACAAGAGAGTGGTTTCCATCGCCGACGGCAATGAGCATAGGGTGCTCCGCGTCCTGAAGGGCTGCCTGCTCCAGCAGCTGTGCCAGCGCCTGTTCCACTCCGGCCAGTGCCGCCGGATCCGTGACCTGGTAACCAGCAACAGAGCCGCCTCCCAGCATGAGGGGAAAGTCATAGAGCTTTGGCAGTGTATTTTTCCGCTGCGCCAATCTGCCCAGCAGGAGATCCTGTGGGTCGTTGACAAGCAGCATGACATGGGGAAGCTCCAGCGGAGCATTGGAACGAATGGCCAACCGCGGAGGAATGCGAGCCATGACCACGCCTTCTGTCGCGCGGATGAGACCGTGGGAGTTTTCACCATAGGTATATTGCTCCAGATCAATGGCTGCCATCAACCCGCGGCGGCATGGATGCGCCAGCGTTCGTCTCTCTACGTACAGGAAGCCTTCTTCCAGCTCCTGCAGGATGCCTTCCAGCAGATAGCGGCGCATGTGTTCCAGCACATACTCAACACGTTCCCCAGCCTGGTCCAGATAAACCTCAGGCTGGATCATGTGCAGGGTGGAAGGCGCGCTACCCACGATGGCGGCGGCCTTTTCCCAATAGGAGGGCTGGGAAGTATACTGATCACAGGAGAGCACGGCCCAACGCGTCATGTCTACGTCCTCGCGCGGCAGGAGAATGCGCGGGAGCTTCAGACCATATTTTTCGAAAACCATAGGCGGCCCCTTTCCTTATTTTTTCATGCATACTATAGCATATTCGCATGGGATTTGGCAACATAGGCGGCCGATTCCTGGCGCCGGTGCAAATTCGCCGTCGGAATGCGTGCCGGTTGGCATACCCGGCTTGCACTTTACATAGTGTTGTAAAAATGAGGCAAGGGGAGGCAAACGGAGTATGCTGAAGGATGAGATCGATCAGCGCGTCCTGGAGGAGGCCGCCTATATGATAGAGCACGAAGCCACCGTCCGGTCAACAGCCTGTGTATTTCAGGTCAGCAAATCCACGGTGCATAAAGACATGGCGGAACGGCTTTCTTATTTGGATGGCGGCCTATGGCAGCGGGTTCGGCATATTATGGAGAAGAATATGGCTGAGCGGCATATCCGGGGCGGCATGGCCACCTGCCTGAAGT
>CALVKO010000076.1 GCA_944332725.1 uncultured Bacilli bacterium | reverse complement strand
TTATATGTTAAATCTAAATGGCAATCACTTCTACCTATAAACACATTATACCAATGCTGAGGTAAAGGTTTAATTAAAGAAAAGCTAACCTTTCTTTCTTCACAATAATTTTTAAAATCTTCCCAAAAATTAAGTTGTATTGTAGAAGCATTACTCATATTTTTAGATACACTTTTTCTAATTGCTTTTGCCCAATTATTTGGTTTACTTATTATCTGAAATTTAGGGGCAATTTGTGAATCACCAATTTTCCATAATTCAATTTGTACTAAAAATATATTAATATGCTCATCAGAATGTTCATTTAACCAATCAACAGCTTGCTTATGTTCTTCCCTTACATCTTTGACTATCCAAATTTGAATATCTGCATCAAATCCTGCTGAATAAACGATTACCTTCCCTAAATGATCATGATTAGTCATTTCTAATTGGTTTTCAATTATTATCGTTTTATCAGTTTCTTCTTCATGTGCTTTAATATCAACATTATATCTTCCTGTTGAAGCCTCTGTTTCATCAACAGTAATATTAAATCCTAATTCTTCACTTAATAATTTGATATTATTTTCTTTAGCCAGCCATTTAGTAAAATCAGTAGCTTCATTCTTCCATACTTCTCTTAAATTACTAATTTTTTCTAATCTACCTAAATTATAGTTCATTACAAATCCTCCTAATAAATTTGATGCTTTAACTTACCATATTCTTACAATTTAACTCAGCTTGTTTTATTACTGTTTGAACTGCTTGTTCACTCTTATTTGGTGGATAATTATATTTAATTAATAATTTTCTAATTTCCATTCTCATATGCGCTTTTGATGATTTCTTAATATCCCAGTCTATTGTCATATTAGAATTAACAACTTCTACTAATTCTCTAGCAATCTGTACTAAAATTTCGTCTTTCATTAATTCTTTAACTTCTGGATCATTTCCTAAAGCATCAAAGAAGGCTCTTTCTTCTGGTGACAGATTATATTCAGTACCAGATTCGATTTCTTTTTCTATTTCTTTTTTTAAAGCAATCATTTCTTCTATCATTTGTTCAATATCTGCTAAATTAGTTCTTTCATTATAAGAATCAGCTATTTTTTTAAATCTTGTAGAGAATTTTTCCATTAAAATTAAGTTTGTTTGACCTATTTTCATAATATACTCTTTTAATGCATGATTTAATACTTCTGCAGCTACATTCTTAGATTTCATTTTAGCAAGTTTATTTAAAATATCATCATTTAACAAACTTAAAGCATTACTTTTCTTTATAGTTCCAATATTAATTAATTCATCATCATTAATCGCATCTTCTAACATTTTTGATACTTTATAATTTATTTCTTTAACATCTATCTTTCCGTTTCCAGATATTTTAGATATAAAACTTCTAACAGAAATGATATATAATACTTCTTCTTTCAAATGATAATCTAATTGTCCAGTACAAATTGAATATAAACCCTTGATATCATAACTGTATCTCATAAATCTTTTTTTAGATTCTTCTGTTTCTAAAATAAAATTAGCACCTTCATTAATTAAATCATATTTTCCTCTATTATCTAAGGAAGAAAAATTACTATAATTAAAATGATGAAATAAGTTTCTGATTAATTCAACTTTATCTTTTAATAAAACAACCACTTCTTCATTATCAACTATTTTACCTTGATCTCTTTCTGTATATGTTTTTAACGCTTCTAACAACCATCTTTTTAAGCCAATATAATCTACTATTAATCCACCTGTTTTATCTTTATATATCCTATTTACTCTAGCTATTGCCTGCATTAAATTATGTGCTTTCATTGGTTTATCTACATACATTGTTCCAAGACAAGGAACATCAAATCCTGTTAACCACATATCTACAACAATAGCTATTTTAAATGAACTATTAGGATCTTTAAATTCTGTTTCATACTTTTGCTTATCATTTTTTGAACCAATAGCAATTTGCATTTCTTCTGAATCATTATTTGAAGGTGTAATAATCATATGAACAACATCTTTATAATCTGGTCTTAACTCTAATATTTTTTTATACATCGTATAAGCAGTATTTCTTGAATAAGCAACTATCATTGCTTTATTTGCTACTAAATCTTTTCTATCTTCATAATGCTTTAATATATCTTCTACAATCATACCCAATCTATCTGGATCTTCCAATATCTGTTTCATATTAGCCATTTCAATTTGACTTTTTCTAATTTCATCAGTATCGGCTTTTCCATCTTCTTCTAAAGCATTATAATATTCATCTATGGCTTCAAGAATTCTATCATTTAGACCAACTTTAGCCATTCTAGCTTCATATAAAATTGGAACAGTTGCCCCGTCTTCAATAGCTTGTGTCATGTCATAAACATCAATAATATTACCAAAAACATTAGTCGTAGAATGGTCTTTTGTTTCAACTGGCGTTCCAGTAAATCCAATATATTTAGCATTTGGTAAAGCATCATGTAAATATTTTGCAGTACCATATTTTTTTACTGCTTCAAATTTATTCATATCAAATTTCATTACAGCATCTATTCCATAATGGCTTCTATGAGCTTCATCGGCAATAACTAATATATCTTTTCTTTCACTTAATAATCCTGTTTCTTCTTCAAATTTCTGAATTGTTGTAAATATTATTCCTCCAGCTATTCTTGCTTCTAAACGTTTCTTTAATCCCTCTCTTGATTCTACTTGTTCAGGACTTTGTCTTAAATAATCACTACATTTAGAAAAAGTTGCAAATAACTGATTATCTAAATCATTTCTATCAGTTACTACTACTATAGTAGGATTATTTAATTTTTTAATCATATTTCCTACATAGAAAACCATACTAAAACTTTTTCCAGAACCTTGGGTATGCCAAATAATCCCAGCTTTACCATCTTTAGCCATTAAAGTTCTATCAATAGCTTTTTCTACACCATAATATTGATGATATGCAGGAAGTATTTTATTATCATCACTGTATAAAATGTAATTATCTATTAAATCCAATAATGTTTTTTTATTAAACATTCCATTAATTAAAGATTCATGCGTATTATTTTTTCTTGTAGCATCGTTAATTCCAGTCTTTTTCCACTCATTAAACCTAGAATAATTACAAGTAATAGTTCCAGCCTTAGCAGTTACCCCATCACTTATTACTAATACCTGATTATAATAAAATAAACTTGGAATATGAACATTCATATAACCCTTTAATTGATTATAAGCGCTTTCTAAATCAACTTCTTCACGGGTCATACTTTTTAATTCAAATACAATTAAAGGCATACCATTAATATAAATAATCATATCTGGTCTTTTAACACTATGTTCTTCTATAGTAAATTGATTAGTTACTAAAAATTCATTATTATTAATATTATCAAAATCTATTAATTTTACCGTGTGATAAATAACACCATCTTTTGTATATTCAGGAACACTAATCCCCGTGTGCAAATACTTAGTAAATTGTTTATTATTCTTTACTAAATTATTTTGATCTAAATTTTTAACTATTCTTACAGCTTCTCTTATAGTTTCATCTTTCAAATTTCTATTTAATTTATATAATGACATAGTTAAATTAGGTTCAAGTATAACCTCAGAATAATCTCTACCAATTGATTCTCCAGGTTCATATTCATAACCTAATTCTTTTAACATATCTACTGTCATTAATTCTAATCCTTCTTCATTCAACATTATTTATCACACTTCTCATCACTATCTTCTAAGGATAAAATATCTCCTAAAAACAAATATGTATATATTAAATATCTTTGTGCTTCAAATTTTGTCACTATATCATGTGTCCCTTTACAGGCTGCTTCATTAAGTGAATCCAATTTCTTGCCAATATCTTCCAGTGAATTTCCGACAATATTTTTATATGTCTTACTATCAGACTTACTATCAATATACTGAATTAATCTATTAATATATTGTTCTTCCCCTAGCTTTACTTCCTTTTTACCAACTTTTACAGTTTTATCTGTTGGTGGATATAAATTATCTGCAACTTCCTTCAATATTCTTCTGCAAGTATGAATAGCATTTGCCCAATCCTCTTCATTAGAAGAAGCTAAATTATCATATATTGATGATAATTTTTTAATAGTTTCCGGACAATAATTTATTAATTTTCTATCTACAAGATTTCTATTAATTCTAAAAATATCTTCTACCATATTCCCATATAACAACTCATTATAAATTTTTAAAACATAGTCGTATAGTTTAAGTTTTATTATCTCAATTCTTTTAGAATTATCTTTGATAGACCTAGCAATGCTTGTTCTTTCTTTGGTATGTTTAGAAATCTCAATCATATGAGGTGTAAAATTATCTCCATATGAAGCCGGATCTATTAACACTTTCATTCTTTCACTTTGAATCTCATTTGATGATTCCATTTCTCCCATTGTTGATGTAAATGCGTACTCTTTATAAGTGCCATCTTCTTCTTTTTCTAAATGTCTTCTTCCAGATATTAAACATAAATCCCAA
>CALVKO010000075.1 GCA_944332725.1 uncultured Bacilli bacterium | reverse complement strand
CAAACAAAAAAAGGTTAACCGAAATTAACCTTTCATATATTTAAAGTCGATTAGTTCGACTAATTTCCCTATGGTGCTTGTGGAGGGAATCGAACCCTCATGACCAAAGGCCACACGATTTTGAGTCGTGCGCGTCTACCAGTTCCGCCACACAAGCAATTAATAAGATTATACCACATAATCTTATTTTTTTAAATATATTTTATAAATTATCTTCATTATATTTAGAATTATATAACTCTTTAACACTATCATCTTTAGTTATTTCTATACTTGGTAAGTCTTTAATAGATTTTAAGCCAAAATAATCCAAAAATAAAGGAGTTGTACCATATAAAACAGGTCTTCCAGCAGCTTCACTTCTCCCCACTTCACATATTAAATTTTTATATACTAATTTTCTAACTAAATAAGCACTACTAACGCCTCTTATTTCATCCACCATAATTCTAGTTACAGGTTGATTATAAGCAATTATGGCTAAAGTTTCTAATGCTGATTCAGTCAAATGTTCATCATCTTTAAAATCAACTAATTTTTGTAAATATTGTTTATTTTCTCTTTTAGTTATTAATTTCAATCTATTACTTAAAATAGTTAATTCAATACCTCTATTTTCATCTTGGTAATTATCGATTAGTTTATCAGTAATTTCAGTTAAAGTATTATCATCTATTTCTAATATTTTTTTTACTTCATCTAAACTTAAACCTTCATCACCAACTACAAATAATAAACTTTCTAACGCTGAAACTAAGTTCATTAATCCACCCCACACAATACTATATTTTCAAAATTATTTTCTTGAATTATCTTTATTTCATTATTCTTTGCTAAAACTAAAATAGATAAAAATGTAACCACTACATAACTTTTAGTCCTAATATTGAATAAATCATTAAAATTAACTTGTTTTTTATTTTTAATTATATCTTTTATTTCTTTACTTCGTTTTGTAATCGAATATTCTTTAGTAGTTATTTTTGTATTTAATGGTTTCATATCTTCTTTTTTTTGTAAAAATTTTTCAAATGCTTTTAATAAATCGTCTAATTCTACATCATCATTTAGTTTAGTTTCAATATCATATTCACTTATATCACTAGCTTGTTTAGTATAATATTGTTGTCTTTCTGATTCTAATTCGTGAAATTTTGATATAGCATCTTTATAATTTTGATATTCAATTAATCTTTGAATTAATTTTTCTTTTGGATCTTCTTCGTAATCATCTTCTTCAATATCTGGTTTAGGTAATAACATCGATGCTTTCATTTCTATTAATTCAGCAGCCATTACTAAATAAGAACTCGCTATATTTAAATTTAATTCTTCCATTTTCTTTATATAATCTAAATATTGATTTGTAATCTCTTCTATTTTTATGTCATAAATATCAATATTAGATTGTTTAATTAAGTGAAGTAATAAATCTAATGGTCCCGAAAATTTATCAATAGTAAAACAATAGTCCATTTTAATTACCTCCTTAACTTAGATAATTATAACAAAAAAAGATAAAAAAATCTATTATTTATCTTTTAATCATAGTCATTTTTAATATTTTATAAAATTTTACATATATATTATCAAAATTAGAATTTAAATCTTTATAAATGTCAATAATTACATTTTCGCTTTTTTTATTAAAACATTCTAAATATAAAAAATTCAATTTCTCTATATCTTTTATTTTTTTTAATTCGTCATAAATATATTTTTTCATCATTTTTTCGTTTCTAGTAACTAAATAGTCCCTATTTTTACTATTAATTACATTATATTTTATATCAGTAAAAGTTAAATTTACACTAAAATCTAACACTTCATTTTCTTCATCTAAAAATAATTGACTATATTTCATTTTTCCCTTTTCTATTTTAAATGCAATTACTATTTTTCCATCAGTTCCTACAAAAGCATAATCGATATTTTTTTTATTAAAAAGTTCGGTTTTTTTATATATTTTAAGCAAAAATTCTGAATCTAATTTTATATTTTTATTAATAAAATTCAATAAATCATAGGTTTTTAATTTTATTAAAGGTATTTTTCTTACATGTGTTATTTTGTCGCTTTTATTCCATTCAAAAATATCATAAGCGTAATCATTATAGTTTAGTAAAATATCGTATATGTAATTCATTTTTTTCCTCCTTAGGTATACTAAAATACATTAATATTAAACCAATAATTGCTATTAAGCATTCCGGTCTTCTTATTATAAATTTAACATATTCTAAAAAATTATACCCAATAGTTGTTAAATTTAAATAAATAATAATATAAATAAAGCCAATTAATGTAAAACCAAATCCAACTAAAAAAAAGAAAAATCTCGTCATTATTCCACCTATTAAATTGTATGTAAAAAAGATATTTAATTAGAACATTCTTATTTGACAATATTTTAATTTAAGGTAAAATATAGGTGGTGATTTATGAAAAGATTTAATATGATTGATGAGCAATTTATTTGTGAAAATTGTGGAAAAAAAGTAGATAAATTAAATTATACAGCAAGAGATCATTGCCCAATATGTTTATATTCTAAACATGTCGATATTTTACCAGGAGATAGAAAAAATGAATGCTGTGGACTATTAGAACCAATTGACATCGAAAAATTTAAAGATACTTATAAAATAATTTATAAATGTCAAAAATGTGGAAAAACACACAAAAATATTGTTGCTAATGATGATAGTTTTGATGAAATTTTAAAAATTATGCAAGAAAAATGAAAAATAAATTTTTCATTCGAAAGTCTAAAGACTTTCTTTTTAGTGTATTTTACTTTATAATATA
>CALVKO010000074.1 GCA_944332725.1 uncultured Bacilli bacterium | reverse complement strand
GTATAAAATTAATAAAAAAACAAGTATTTTCAATACTTGAACAGGCATTTTTATTCATAAAGTGTCAAACTTGGGATTACTATAAAGTTATTGATAATTTTATTGGATTAGATTTAGAAGATGGCTATCATGATATAGAAATAATATATGAGGTAAAAGGATTTAAATTAGGTATATTTATTAGTTTAATATCATTGATTATATTTATACTTATAAGGAAACACTTATAAGTTTTTTCTTGTAAATATATATATTTTAATATATAATAATATTGGTGATTAGACATGAAACAAGAAAACATCCGCAATTTTTCTATTATTGCTCATATTGACCATGGTAAAAGTACTTTAGCCGATCGTATATTAGAGGTAACCGGAGCAATAACTGATAGGGAAAAACAAGATCAATTATTAGATAATATGGATATAGAAAGAGAAAGAGGTATAACGATTAAGTTAAATGCTGTTCAGTTAAAATATAAAGATTATGTATTACATTTAATTGATACTCCTGGGCATGTCGATTTTAATTATGAAGTATCTAGGTCATTGGCTGCCTGTGAAGGAGCAATTTTAGTAGTTGATGCTGCACAAGGAATTGAAGCGCAAACTTTAGCAAATCTTTATTTAGCGTTAGATTCTAATTTAACGATAATACCAGTTATTAATAAAATAGATTTACCTAATGCTGATATAGAAAAAGTAACTAAGGAATTAGAAGATACTTTAGGTTTTGAAAAAAAAGAAATTATTTTAACTTCAGCTAAAAATGGAATTGGTATAAAAGAATTAGTAGATGAAATAGTAAAAAAAATACCTAGTCCTAAAGGTGATGTAAACAAACCATTACAAGCCTTAATATTTGATAGTTTTTATGATGCTTATCGTGGTGTTGTAGTATTAATTAGAATTGTAAATGGTAAAGTTAAAATTGGTGATAAAATTAAATTAATGGCTACAAACAAAATTGAAGAAGTTGTAGAACTAGGAGTCAACACACCTAAAGAAGTTAAGAAAAATGAATTAGTAGCTGGTGAAGTTGGTTATTTATGTGCTTCAATTAAAGATATATCTGATATTAAAGTGGGAGATACAATTACTTTAGAAAATAATCCTGCTAGTGATATATTGCCTGGATATAAACCAATGAAACCAATGGTATTTTCAGGAATTTATCCAATTGAAACTTCAAAGTATCCAGATTTAAGAGATGCTTTAGAAAAATTAAAATTAAATGATGCGTCTTTAGAATATACACCAGAAACTTCTAAAGCATTAGGATTCGGTTTTAGATGTGGTTTTTTAGGATTATTACATTTAGAAATAATCAAAGAAAGAATTGAAAGAGAATTTAATATTAATTTAATTGTCACTAGTCCTTCAGTTATTTATGAAATAGAATTAACAGATAATACAATTATTAATATTGATAGTCCAAGTAAAATGCCTGATAAAGTTAAAATAAAAGATATTAAAGAGCCTTACATTAAGACATCTATCTTTGTACCTTCTACTTATATTGGACCTATAATGGAATTATGTCAAGATAAAAGAGGAAATTATATTTCAATGGAATATATTGATAAAACTCGTGTTAATATTCATTATGAAATACCTTTATCAGAAATAGTCTATGATTTTTTTGATAGATTAAAAAGTATTTCTAAAGGATATGCTTCTTTTGATTATGAATTAATTGGCTATAAATCAAGTGATTTAGTAAAAATGGACATATTATTAAATGGTGAAGTAGTTGATGCATTAAGTGTGATTGTTCATAAAGATTTTGCCTATAAGCGAGGCAAAAATATAGTAGAAACATTAAGGAAAATGATACCAAGACAACAATTTGAAGTGCCTGTTCAAGCAAGTATTAGTAATAAAGTTATTGCTCGTGAAACAATTAAAGCGGTAAGAAAAGATGTTTTAGCTAAATGTTATGGTGGCGATGTTTCAAGAAAAAGAAAATTACTAGAAAAACAAAAAGAAGGAAAGAAAAGGATGAAAATGGTAGGTAGAGTAGAAATACCTGAAGAAGCCTTTTTAGCAGTATTAAAGGTTGATGAAGAATAAAATTGTAAGAAATTACAATTTTTTTGATAAATAAAAAGGAAATCACCAATTTTTATCTAATATAACTAATAGGAGGTGATTTAAATAAAAAAGTTCTATACTGCAAAATACGAACCAATCTTTATGAGAGCAGTAGTTAAACCAAATATTTTAAAACCATTACTAGAACATATTTTGGAAAAAGAAATAATAGAATTAGAAATATTAAATCCAAATTTAATTCAAAATTATTTTAGATTACGTGGTCAAAGATTAGATTTGTTAGTAAAAACAAAAGAAGAAGTAATAAATGTAGAACTAAATTCTAATTATAATGAAGAAATATTAATAAGAAACTTACATTATATCTTTAAATTGGCTAGTGAAAATACAGAAAGAGGAAATAAATATAAAGTAAAAAATAAGATAGTTCAAATAAATTTAAATTTTATAAATAGTAAATATGAAAAATGTGAATATTTATTATATGATAAAAAACACGAAATAGAATTAACAGATTACATCAAAATATGTAATATAGGTATAGACAAATATATAGAAAACTATTATAATAATAGTAAGAAGTTTACAAAAGGTGAAGAATTAGTAATAATGTTAGATTTGGATAAAAAAGAATTAGAAGAACTATCAGAAAAGAGTGATATAGTGGATAATTTTAAAGAAGATGTAATAAAAGCAAATGAGGATAAATTAGTAGTAGAATGGATAAGTAAAGAAGAAGAACAAAAACAATATGAAGAAGTAATGTATGAAAAAGGACTTAATCAAGGTTTATCAGAAGGACTTATCCAAGGCAAACAACAAGGTTTAGAAGAAGGTTTCACTCAAGGAAAAGAATTAGGTTTCACTCAAGGAAAAGAATTAGGTTTCACTCAAGGAATCGAACAAAATAAACAAGAAAATGCTAAAAAAATGT
>CALVKO010000073.1 GCA_944332725.1 uncultured Bacilli bacterium | reverse complement strand
AAAAAAATATTGTTATTTAAGTATACATATTTAAATGATAATGTTTTAGATGAATCTTATTTCAATAGTTTAGAACACCAAAATATTATAAATATAATAAAAAATCAGGAGTTACCTGATTAATATTTTAAATGGTGTCCCGTTAGGGGCTCGAACCCTAGACCCACAGATTAAGAGTCTGTTGCTCTACCAACTGAGCTAACGAGACATACAAGTAAATTATATCATATTTTTAATAAATATCAAATAGTTTTAAAAGAATTAACAAAAAAAATTTAATTTCATATAATATAATAGCCATAATATATTATAAAATAAGGGAAAATTATCCGATTTGCATTATTTTTAAAATTATGGTACAATATAACTCGTTCGAGGAGGAATGTATTAAAATGTTACAAATTTTATTAATAATAATTTCGATTTTATTAATTTCTATAGTATTATTACAAGCAGGTAAAGCCGAAAGTGCTTCTAATGTAATAACTGGTGGTAGTGATGCTTTATTTGCTAACAGAAAAGAACGTGGTGGCGAATTATTTATAACTAGATTAACGATGGTGTTAGGTCTATTATTCTTTGTCATTTGTTTAGTTATTGGATTTTAGAGTTTAAATAAACTCTTTTTTCTTTATTTAATTTTAAAAATATGGTATCATTAAATAGGTGGTAGTATGCTAAAAAAAATATTAGATTTTTTGACTCATCGTATTTTTATTGTCGGAATTTTGTTAATTATTCAATTAATTATATTGATTTTAATTTTAAATAAGTTTGAAGAATATGGTTGGTATTTTTATTTTTTCTTTTATATAATTGGTATATTAGTTTTATTAAAGATAATTAATGGTAATGCCAATCCTAGTTATAAAATTGCTTGGATAATACCAGTTTTAATATTTCCAGTTTTTGGGACATTTATATATTTAATATTTGGAAATAAAGTAAATAAAAAAGGTAAATTATTAGAACATAAAAATAAATTAAATAAAGTTTTAATTCAAAATGAAAATGTATTGAATAAAATAAATGATGTTAATTTTTATAATCAAACAAATTATATTTATAAAAATTCTGGTTATCCAATTTATGAAAATACCGATACTGAATATTTAAAAGTTGGGGAAGTTTATTATAAAAGATTAATTGAAGAATTAAAAAAAGCTAAAAAATTTATTTTTATGCAATATTTTATAATTGAAAGAGGAATATTTTGGAATAGTATACTTGAAATACTTAAACAAAAAGTTCAAGAAGGTGTCGATGTAAGAATAATTTATGATGATATGGGATGTATTGTAACATTACCCAATAAATATTATAATGAATTAAAAAAATATGGCATTAAAGCATGTTCGTTTAATAAATTTGTTCCAATTTTAACGGCTAAATTAAATAATCGCGATCATAGAAAAATAACTATCATCGATGGTAATGTTGGTTTTACTGGTGGAATTAATTTGGCTGATGAATATATAAATGAAAAAGAAAGATTTGGTCATTGGAAAGATAATGGAATTATAATAAAAGGTGATGCAGTATTTAGTTTAACTAATATATTTTTAAATCTATGGGATTATATCAATAATGAAAAAGAAGATTTAAATAATTTTAAACCTGATATTAAAGGAAAAGATAATGGTTTTGTTCAACCATATGACGACAGTCCTTTTGATGATGAATTAGTTAGTGAAACAATTTGCATAAATATGATAAATAAGGCTAAAAAATATGTTTATATTACAACACCTTATTTAATTATTGATAATGAGTTAGAAACTGCTTTATGTATTGCTGCTAAAAGTGGTGTTGATGTGAGAATTATTACTCCTGGTATACCAGATAAAAAAATGATCAATGAAGTAACTAAAGCGTATTACAACAATTTATTAAATAATAATGTTAAAATATATGAATACACTAAGGGATTTATTCACGCTAAAACATTTTTAGTTGATGATGAAATAGCAACAATAGGAACAGTTAACTTAGATTATCGTAGTTTACATCTACATTTTGAATGTGGTGTATTATTATATCAAACTAGTAGTATAAAAGAAATTAAAAAAGATATTTCTGAAACATTAGAAATATCTAAACAAATTACTTTAAAAGATACAAAAATAGGATTGCTTAGAAGTTTACAACGTGCTGTTTTAAGATTATTCGCACCATTAATGTAAACCTTTAAAAAAATCTTCGATGGGAACATTTAATTTTTTTGATAAAATATATAAAAATTCTAAACTAAATGTTTGGTAACTATCATTTTCTATATTTGCGATAGTACCTTCGCTATATTGAATTAAATCAGCCAATTCTACTTGTGTTAGCCCCTTTTCTTTTCTAATTCTTTTAATATTTTTACCAACTACAACATAGATATATTTATTATTATTTTTATCAAATTTCATATAATCACCTAATTAAATCTTCTCATACACAAATAGAAAACGACTACATTTAATATATGTACTTTATAATGAAAATATGTTAAAATAATAATGAAAGAGGATTAATATGGGAAAAAATTGTTTTAAAAAATTACAGGAATTAAGAATTAAAAATGGGTATAGTTACCAAAGAATGGCTGACGAATTAAAGATTAGTAAGTGTTTTTATTGGCAATTAGAAAACAGAAAAAGAAATATAACTTATAAAATGGCATTTAGGATTGCTAAGATATTACATACTAAACCAGATGATATATTTTTAGATGAATTGAAAGAGGATTTGATTATTGACAAGTTAAAATAGAAAAAGTATAATTTATTTGAAGGTAGAAATAAAAAAAATGACACAAATATTATATTAGAAAGATTAAATAGTATAATAAAAAAAATAGAAAATGATATTGAAGAAAAAGAATTGATTTTATGCAAAGTAAAATTAAAAGATGATTATATTGAAGAATTATTAAATAAATTAGATTATACTAATGATTATAATGAAGCAAGTGGTAAAGTATATTTAGAAAATGATAATATATATTAATGTTAAGACAAGTAATGAAATTTAACAAGTCAAAATTGACTTGTTTTAATTATCAGTAAAATAGAATAAATTATGCAAAAAAAGGAAATTTAATAATAAAAAGGAGAAAAAGTATGTTTAAATTTTAG
>CALVKO010000072.1 GCA_944332725.1 uncultured Bacilli bacterium | reverse complement strand
AATCAACCCGAACGGATTGATATGTATCTCAAGTTCAAACTATAAAAGTTCGAACAGAAACGTCACTGGAGCAAGTGAGCGGAATCGAACCGCCGTCCCAGCCTTGGCAAGGCCGTATACTAACCGCTGTACTACACCTGCAAAACTAAATATAATTATACATTAATTATATTTAAATGTAAAGAGTTTTATTAAAAAAATATTAAATAACTATAATAAAGAATAAAAACAAATATCATTATTGCCCCTTCTAACCTTGTAATAGTCATCTTACTTCTACAAAATATATAAAATAATAATGAAGATAACACCAACATAAATAGATCAACATAATTAAAAGAACTTGATATTACCCCACCAAATATTAAAATAGGTAAACCTAAAACTATACAAATGTTAAATATATTAGATCCAATAATATTACCTACTGTCATATCAAACTCACCTTTTTTAGCAGATGTAATAGTAATCATTAATTCTGGTAAAGACGTACCTATTACAATAACAATCATCGATATTAATTTAGGAGCAATATTATAAGTACTTGATAAATAAAGAGTTGAATCAACAACTAAATCACTACCTATTACTATAACAAATAAAGAAAATATAGTTATAATAAATGATTTTAATTTATTAATTTTAATAGATTCTTCTTCTACTTTTTTAAAGCGTTTAATCATCTTATACAAATACAAACAAAATAATAAAAATAATAACATTAATACTAAAGAATCATATCTAGATATTTTACCATCTAAAAATAATAAACAAAAAGATAATGAACTTAATATTAAAAGTGGAATTTCTCTTTTAACAGTAGCCGTTTCAATTTTAATTGGTCTTATTAAACTACCTATTCCAATAATAAGCAATATATTAGCAATGCAACTACCTATTACATTAGCAATTGATACATCATAATTTTCTAAACTTGAAAAAGAAACCGCTAATTCAGGAGCACAAGTACAAAAAGAGGCTATAGTTAATGCTACTACCATCTTAGGTATTTTAAAACTATTCGCTAAAGATGTTGAACTATCAACAAATATATTAGAAAATACAATCAATAAAATTAAACCTAAAACTAACAAAATAATTTGTAACATTATATCACCTATTATTATTTTATCATAAAAAAAAGATTTAAACCATATTAAACCTTTTTTCCATTCTTTCTTTACCTAATAATTTCATTATTTCATATAAATCTGGTGTCATTGCTTTAGTAGTAAGACTTACTCTTAAAACATTACTTACATCTGCTATATTTCCTTTATAGTTATCAGGATTTTCTTTATATGCTTTCATATCAGAAGCATAACCTAATAAATCACATACTTCTTTCATTTTATTAAACCAAGTATCTTTATCATCATTAACATCATATTTACTAATATATAAATTTAATATTTCTTTTATTTCATTTTTATCAGTTATATTTTGCCATTCATAATTTAAATTATTAAATAATTCATCATACATATACCAATTTTGTTTTCTAAAATCGGAAAACATCGCTAAATCTTTACGAGGTTTTTTTTGCTCTCTTTCAATATTCATAACATTAATACTATAGTCTTTATATTTACTTAATAAATCAAATAATTCTTTATCATAATTTTCACTATATTCTAATGTATTATTATAAACATCAACAGCACTTAGTAAACTAATATAATTTTTAGATATATTTAATAATTTATCAACATCAAATAAAGATCCACTTGAACTTATTTTTTTAAATTCTAATTTAAAATCATCAATAGTTTTATCTTTATTTTGTAAATACCACATCTCAAAATTTGAATTAGCAACTGTACATAAATATAATAATACTGCTTGGGTTGGAATACCTTTTTCATGATAGTATGAAATAGCAGCTTCTGGATCTTTTCTTTTTGATAATTTTCTTCTTGTTCCATTATCTTCTTTTAATAATGGTGATATATGAGCATATTTAGGTGGCTTGAAACCAAATACTTTAAATAATTGTAAATGAATTGGTACACTAGATAACCATTCGTCTCCTCTTATAACATGAGTTGTTCCCATTAAATAATCATCAACTAAATGAGCAAAATGATATGTTGGTAAACCATCACCTTTAATAATAACAATATCTAAATCATTTTCAGGTAGTTCTAATTTACCTTTTACTAAATCATCATATATAACTTTATTTTCAAATTTACCAGGTGATTTTAATCTTATTACATATTTTTCACCATTATTAATTTTATTAATAACTTCTTCATGAGATAAATATCTATCCCTGGCCCACTTACCATAATAACCTATTCTATCTTTAATACTTTCTTGTTCTTTACGAATATTTTCTAAATCTTCTTCAGTGCAAAAACAAGGATAGGCTAAATCATTCATAATTAAGTGTTTAGCGAAAGTTTGATATATTTCTTTTCTTTTACTTTGAATATAAGGGCCATATTCCCCTATCCAATCCGTCTCACTAATCATTCCTTCATCGATATTAATACCATAATTTTTTAAATCTTTAATAATTCCTGATACTCCATTTTCAATTTCTCTTTTTTTATCGGTATCTTCAATTCTTAAAAAGAAAACTCCAGAAGTTTGTTTAGCCATTTTATTAGCAATAAAAGCAGAAAACAAAGCTCCCATATGAACATATCCAGTTGGACTTGGCGCATATCTAGTTACAATAGCTCCTTCAGTTAAATTACGATTAGGATATATTTTTCTATAATCTTCAATTGTTTTATCAATATTTGGTAATAACAAATCTGCATATTCTTTCATAATAATTCTCCTTTTACTATTAAAAAAAGTATATAAAATACTTTTTACATATATTTTGTCATTTGTTTCATCATTTGATTAACTTGTTTTTGACTAGGAGTTCTTCCCATTTGTGTCATCATTGCTTTAATCATTTGTTCATTAATAGGTGGATTTTTCTTTAATTGATCTTTTATCAACTTACGCGCTACAAAAAAGCCAATTGCTCCTCCTATTAAAACTCCAACTAACAAATATAATAAATTCCATAACATATCAATCACGTATAATCAATCTTATAGAAATATTAATCTATTAGATTGATCCCTTTCTATTAATTTTTTTTGATATATTATACTTCTAGATGTATAATATATCTCGCACTGTGGATTTGTTTCTATATCTTTACAGCCACAT
>CALVKO010000071.1 GCA_944332725.1 uncultured Bacilli bacterium | reverse complement strand
AATTATCATAGATTTTTAATTATCATAGAAAAAATAAGAAACTCTTATAAATAAAGGGTTTCTTTTTGACTTTTCTCTGATAACAATTATAATATTTTCTGCTGGCATAGAGTCAGCTAGAAAAGGAGCGTGTATATATGAATACACAAGATTTTAAAACATATATTAAAAACATTAGAAAGGAGGCACTTGAAATTGGATATTCTATAAAAACTATGGATGGTTATCTAAAGATATGGAAGAAGTTTATAATTTGGAAAAATGAGAATTATTTTATTTATAATGAACAAGACTATTGTAATTTTTTGTTTGATTATTATAATTTTGATGTAAATAAATATACAAACAAATCAAAATCGAGATATCAACAATTAATGAGATCCAAAAGGATTCTTGATGATTTTAATGCATATAAAAATTTTATTTTGAAGAGAAGTTTACCTAATGCTTTATATTCTAATTATCCTAATAATTGGAACATTATTTTAGATAATTATTTAGATTATGCAAAAAATATAAAACAAAATTCTGATAGTAGTTTATTTATTAAAAAAAGTTATCTAATTAATCTATTGTCTTATTTTTATCAAAATGGTATTAATAAAATAGAAAATTTGTCTAGATTAGATATAACAAAATTTATAAATAAAATTGTAGAAAAAGGTAATACATCTAAAAGAAGAAATTTTTATGTTTTAAGAGATTTTCTAAAATATTTATTTATAGAAAACATATTATTAGAAGATTTATCAGTTTATATTCCTGTAATACATGGGAAAAACAAAAGAAAATTACCTACATATTTAAAAGTTGATGAAGTTCAAAAATTACTCGAAAGTATCCCTAAAGAAAAAAATATAGACATTAGAAGTTATACCATTATTTTAATTGCTGCTAGACTTGGACTTAGAATAAGTGACATTTTAAATATCAAATTAAAAGACATTGATTGGAAAAATTATAAAATAAATGTTATTCAGCCCAAAACAAATAATCTAAATACATTACCTTTGTCAAAAGAAGTTGGATGGGCAATTATTAATTATATAAGAAAAGCTAGACCTAAATGTAAAAATGAATATTTATTTGTTAAGATGTACTATCCATTTGAAAAGTTAAATTATTTTACTGATTTTAATAAATATTTTGATAAATGTGATTTTGAAGTTAAAAATACAAAAAAAGGAATACATAATCTAAGACATTCATTGGCTACAAATATGCTAGATAATAATATTCCTATACCCATTATATCGTCTACCTTAGGTCACTCAAACATAAATACAACAATTTCTACTTATTTAAAAATTGATATAAAAAATTTAAAAAAAGTTTGTTTGGAGGTAGAACAATAATGTATGATTATAATACCATATTTGATGAATTTATTCAATTTAAACAATTTTTAGGTTATAAATATAAGACAGAACAAACAATTATTAAAGCAATTAAACAATATTTAATAAAAAATAATGTAACCAAAATAACAAAAGATGTTACTGAAAATTATGCACGATTAAATCCTAATTTATCTTCAAATGCTATATCTAGAAATATGATAGTATTTAGAGAATTTTGTAAATATTTAAAATATCAAAAAAATATAGATTGTTATCAAATACCTAATAAAGTTTATCCACAAAATCATAACAATTTTTTACCTTATATATTTTCATATAAAGAAATAAAATTAATTTATTTAAATTTAAGAATTCCTTTGAATAGTTATCATTACGACTATTATAAACAAATAGCTTATCCTTTAGTAATTAAAATTCTTTACCAGACAGGTATGCGTATAGGTGAGGTTTTAAATCTTAAAATTAAAGATTATTATTTTAATTTATCTTTCTTTAAAATTAGAAATTCAAAAAATAATGAAGAAAGATATGTTGCTATTTCAGATGGTTTAAACAAAGAAATAAATTATTTCGTCATTAAATTTTTTCGTAATAATAAATCAAATGAAAATATTTTTAAAACATCTAAAAATAGTATTATAAAGTATTTTAGAAAAGTATTAATTTTATCAAATATAAAAATAACTGATAAAGGGCCAAGATTACACGATTTGAGGCACACTTTTGTCGTTCATAATATTGATAAGTATATAAAATTGGATAAAGATATTAATATAATTATGCCTATACTAGAGGCTCAATTAGGTCATAAAAGTATAGATTCTGTTTCTTATTATTTTCATATTAACAAAGATATTCTAAAAACAGTTAATAATATATCTGAAAAGGCACTAGGATATTTAATTCCAGATGTTGGTGAAACAAATGAATAAAAACTTTTCATATTATTTATCAAATTTTTTAAAAGATTATTTAATTATAGAAAGAAATATGTCATTACACACTATTCGTTCCTATAAAAAAACTTTTCAAATATTAATAGAATATTTAGTTAATGTCAAAGGATTTGAAATAAAAAATATCACATTTGAAAATGTAACTAGAGAAATAATTTTGGAATTTTTAAATTATTTAGAAAATAATAAAAAAAATAGTATTAGAACTAGAAATCAAAGATTGGCAAGTATAAAATCTTTTTACCAATATTGTGCAGTAGATGAAATAGATAATATTGATAATATAAGAAAGATATTATCAATTAAAGCAAAAAGAGAAGTAAAGAAAGTAATTCTTTATCTAAGAGAAGATGAATTAAAAAATCTTTTTGATAATATTGATACGTCTACTAATAAAGGTAGAAGAAATTTAACATTACTTACAATTCTTTATGATACAGCTGCAAGAGCAAGCGAAATTATTAATTTAAAAATAGATGATATTCACTTAGAAAACAAGTATATTATTTTAACAGGAAAATGTAACAAACAAAGAGTTGTATCTATAATGGAGCAAACTAAAAATTTATTAATTAAATATATCAAAGAAAATAAAATTGAAAATGGTTATTTATTTAATAAAAATGGAAAACGAATGAATAATGATTTTATAAGAGATGTTATAAAAAGTACTAATAATTTAAATAAAAAAATATCTCCACATACATTTAGGCATACAAGAGCAGTGCATTTATTAGATAAAGGTGTCAACATAATATATATACAAGAACTTCTTGGGCATTCTTCTATTACTACGACAATGGAATATGCCAAAGTGATTGAAAAATCAAAATTTGAAGCTATTGAAAAAGTTAACCCAAGATTTAATGATAAATTACCAGATTGGAATGAAGATCAAAATTTACTAAACCAACTATTAAATTTATAATTGTTATCAGAGAAAAGTCAAAAAGAAACCCTTTATTTATAAGAGTTTCTTATTTTTTCTATGATAATTAAATTTCTATGATAATAAATAT
>CALVKO010000070.1 GCA_944332725.1 uncultured Bacilli bacterium | reverse complement strand
CCAAATGATAAATATTTACCAAATAAATCATTACAATTACGAGATATTTTAAATCCATTATAACAAATAATAACAAATAAAGTTATAATAATTACGCAACCCAAAAATCCTAACTCTTCACTTATTATTGAAAATATAAAATCCGTTTGGGGCTCTGGCAAAAAGAAATGTTTTTGTCTTGAATTACCTATACCAAAACCAAATAATCCCCCTGGACCTATGGCATATAAACTTTGAATAATTTGAAAACCACTACCTAAAGGATCACTCCACGGATTTATAAATGAAAGTATTCGACTAAGTCTGTAAGGTGCTGCTAAAATTAAACCTACTACACCTATTACTCCAACAATTCCTAATCTAATAAAATATTTAAAATCGACACCACCAATAAACAATAAACCTACTATCGACATTACTATAATAGTACCTGTTCCAAAATCTGGCTGTAACATAATAAGGCCAAATATTAACATAAGCAATCCTAAAATAGGTAAAATACCTTTAAATGTTTTAGTTGCCTTTTCATTATAAGATAAATATTTTGATACAAATATCATTAGTCCTAACTTGGTAAACTCACTAGGTTGAATACCGAAAGAACCAATACCAAACCAACTGCGACTACCATTTCTTACAGTTCCAATCCCTGGTATTAAAACTAATATTAATAAAACTAGACAACTAATTAAAATCAAATTAGATTTTTTTAAATATAACTTATAATCTATCCTACTTATTATTACCATTAATATTAGTCCAACAATAAAGAATAATCCTTGATTTTTTACATATTTTAATGCATCACCATATTTATATTCTGCCCATATATAAGAAGCAGAATAAATCATTAATATTCCAAATACACTTATAACTATTACACTAATTAATAATGCTAAATTACATTTTTTCATAATTATCCCTCTATTAATTTTATGAAAATAAAAAAGCATAATTCATGCTTTTAGATTACAATTTTTATTAAATTCTTCACATATTTTAATTAATTTAATAATCAATTTATTTATTTTATTTTTAATAAATATACCTTTTTTATTTTGTAAGTCTTTTAGTTCATATAAAGTATTAATTAATTCTTGATATCCACCTTCAACGTATATATCGTTAAACCATTTTTCAATATCATCGATATTACCATCTATTCTTAAATTTTCTAAAGTTAATAAAAATGTTTTATTATCTAATAATTTTTTACAATAATATTTTAAATTAAAATAAGCAGGCGATATATAATTACCATTAATACTACTTTTTACAGCATATATAGTATTTTTAATTACTTCATTGTCACTTTCTAAATTAGAAATAATATTAATTATATTTTCCGTTTGTTTCGAATTAATTATTTCTTCTAAAACATAACTTTTACTTTTTTCAACCATTTTTTTATCCTTTAAACTATACTTGATTTTAGTCAAACCTGTTCTTAAATAAAAGTATCCTTCATGTATTTTTATTTCGTTTTTATAAGAATTAATTGCATGATTTAATTCATGAACTAAATTATCTAATAACTGCAAAAATGGAATATTGTTATATCTATTTAAATAAATCACTTTTTTAGTTTTAATAGTTTCTTCTAAATAAGGATAACTCACATACAAAGCTTGAATTTTAGGATCTTCCTTACCAGTAATAATTATAGGAATATTATTCAAGCAATCAATAATAAATTGTTCTTTTTTATATTTAATAACAAAAGCAGGTAATACTACATATAATAAATGTTTTATATTATCTGGGTAATTATATTTTAAACCGATTTCATCAATAATAGGGATATATTTTTCTATCATTTTCTCACCTATTATTATTTTATAATAATTTAAATAATTATTCAACTAAATTATAACACCAAAAGTTAAGGCAAATAATGAAGCAATTAAACCGATTATCCAAAATAGTTTTACTATATCATGTTCGTCCCATCCTTTTTTTTCAAAAGAATGATGTATCGGTGTCATTAAAAATAATCTTTTTTTAGTAAATTTATAATATGTTCTTTGAATTATACAACTTAATGTTTCAACAACAAAAACTATTCCTATTAAAACTAATAATAACTCATGTCTTGTAATAATAGCAATACTGCCTAGAGTTGCTCCTAATGCTAAAGAACCAGTATCCCCCATAAAAATCTTAGCTGGATTAGCATTGAACACTAAAAATCCTAAAATACTACCAACTAAAGCAAAACAAAATAAAGCAACACTTTCATAACCTTCTAACCAGCCAGTATCATAAGCAATAATACCAAAAGTTAAAAAAGCAATTATTGATAGACCGCCTGCTAATCCATCTAAGCCATCAGTTAAGTTAACAGCATTGCTAGAAGCAACTAAAACGAACAATATAAATAAACCATATAGCCAACCAATATCTAATCTTAAGTTAATTGTATGAATCCAAAGTAATGGTTCGTTACCGGCTTTCATAAATAAATAGAAAAATATAACTGCAACAAATAATTGTAATACAAATTTTGCACTCTCACTTAAACCATTATTGTTATTCTTAATAATAATTAAATAATCATCTATAAAACCTATTAAACTATAACTTAAAAACGTAAATATTACTATTAGTAAACTATAATTTAATTCAATTATATTTAGTAATAGTAAAAATAAAATAATTAATATTGTAGGAACTATAAAAATTATTCCACCCATCGTTGGAGTACCACTTTTTTTCTTATGAGTTTCTTCTAAATATCTATTTAATATTTGATCTAATTTTTTCTTTTTTAAAAAAGGAATAATTAAAAAACCTAAGACAATTGATAAAATAAAACTTAACATTACTACAAAAGCAACTTTTGTTAACATTATTCATCTCCTAACATTAATCTTATTACTTCACCTTCTGTTAGATAACTTCCTTCACTTGGCGATTGATGAATTACTTTATTACCACTACCACTAAATTCGACTTTAAATTCTTTTAAGTTAGATACCGCTTCTTTAGTATCCAATCCAATTACATTAGGAACCGTATAATATCTTTTATCACCATAATTATATTCTTTAGTCATACCATCATATCTTGGCTCGATATTTAAAGCAGAAATTGCGGCATTTAAAACATTTTTAGCTATTGGTGCTGCAATTGTACCACCATATTGTGTTACTCCTTTAGCGTTATCTATTGCTATATAAACTACTACTTCAGGATCATCTGCAGGCAAAAAACCCATAAAAGATGTTATATAATTACCTACTAAATATTTTCCATCTTCAACTTTTTGTGCTGTACCTGTTTTACCACCTACACGATAATTTGATATATAAGCATTTCTACCAGTTCCATTAGCAACAACACTTTCTAAAGCATATCTTACTTTCGCACTGGTATTTTCTGTTATTACTTTTCTTGTTACACTAGGTTTATTTTCAACTACTACTGAATTAGTTTCTGGTTCGTTTAAACTTTTAACAATATAAGGAGTATATAAATTACCACCATTAATTGCTGCTGAAACTGCTGTTATTTGTTGT
>CALVKO010000069.1 GCA_944332725.1 uncultured Bacilli bacterium | reverse complement strand
GTTTTAACGCCATCATTAAATAAAAGTTTTAAATTTCAAAGCGAATGGCCATATAATAATTCACAAAGTTATATTTTGCAATCAATTTTAAAAGATATTGAAAACGATAATGAAAGGGTATTTGAAGAAATAGATAATAATTATGTATTTACAACAAAAGTAAATTATAGTAGTAATAGTGAATTAGCTAAACAGAAAATAACTTTAGATAAAGATTTAAATTTAAAATCTGTAGTAGTATTAAATAATAACGATGAAATACAGATGCAGATGACGTTTAATAGTATTGACTATAAAGCAACATATGATGATAATTATTTTGTTTTAAGTAGCAATGTAAGCAAGGAATTAGATGAAACAAACAGTACTTTAGATTCAATAGTTTATCCAATGTATATTCCAGAAAATACTCAATTATCCGGTCAAGAAAAAGTAACAACTGAAACAGGTGAAAGAGTTATTTTAACGTTTAGTGGTGAAAATCCATTTACAATAATTCAAGAAACTGCCAATCCAACAAGTGAATTATTGACAATTCCAATGTATGGTGAACCTTATATAATAACTGATACAGTTGGAGTATTAGCAGAAGATTCAGTAACTTGGATTAGTAATGGTGTAGAATTTTATGTAGTGTCTGATAAATTAGACAACACCCAATTATTAGAAGTTGCTAATTCAATTAATACAATGACAGTATCTAAATAATGAAACATTAGTGAAAAATGTTTCTTTTTTTTTATTTATATGTTATAATTTATACAGGTGATTAGAAATGGCAAAAAAAAATACTACAAAAATCAAAAAAGCCAACATTAGTACTGAAGATGAATTTGGAAAATTAATAAAATTAATTATTCTTGTGACTGTTATATTTTTAGTTTTTTATGGAATTACATTTTTAGTAAATAGAGAAAAAGAAGAAGAGGAAACTCAAACAGGAACAAAAATTCAATATGATAATATTTTAATTGGTGATTTACTAACACAACCTAACGATGAATATTATGTTATGATTTATGATAATGATGATGTATATAATGTTTTATATCAAACGTATTTGGGATTATATGCTAAAAAAGAAGATGCTATAAGATACTATACAGCTGATTTAGATAATCCATTTAATAGCAGTTTTGTAGGAGAAAAAGCAAATTTTGAAATTAAAACAATTAAAGATTTAAAATTAAATGCTTCAACTTTATTAAAAATTAAAGATGGAAAAATTAAAGAACATTATGTTGGCGAAAAATTAAAAGAATATTTGAAAGAAATTTCAGCAAGTGAAGAAGATTAATATCTTCTTATATGGTCTGTTGGTGAAGCGGTTAACACATAACCCTCTCAAGGTTACATACATGGGTTCGAACCCCATACAGACTACCAATTGACATAAACAAATTAATTTTTGTTTTTTTTGTGAAATTTTTTTGTAAAAATAGATTTTTTGCTGAAAATATGATATATTATATTAGATAAGGAATGATGATATGGAAAAAGACAAAAAAACAGAAAAGAAAAAAGTTATTAAAAAAAATACAAAGAAAAAAGTTGATATAGATATTGTAAGCGAAAAAATTACAAAACCAAAAGTAAAGAAAGTAGAAATAGAAGAAAAGATTATTGACAATCAAAAATATAGTTCTTTTGAATTAGTTTTAATATTTGTTATTTGTGCATTAATATTTTCACTAGTTGGATATTTTATTGGTAAAAAAGCAGACTTAAGCAATGGAGATTATTCAACAGCAACTAAAGAAATTCAAAAATTTATAGAAGAATATAATTATATTTTAGAAAATTATTATGGTGATATTGATAAAGACGAACTAATATCTAACGCAATTAAAGGCATGGTTTCTTCGCTTGATGAGTATTCTCAATTTGTTGACGAAGATTCTAACAATTTCTCAATAACATTAGCGGGTGAATATGAAGGATTGGGTGTAGGAATTACTATGACAACAGATAATGAAATAATAATTTCTTCTATTTATCCTAATAGCCCTGCTGAAAAAGCTGGATTGAATATTTATGATGTTATAACAAAATTTAATGATGAAAGTGTTGAAGGATTGTCAACATCAGATTTGGTTGATAAAATTTCAAATACTGATAATATAAAATTGACAATTTTACGTGATACTGAAGAATTGACATTTGATTTAAAAAAAGAAAAAGTAGTTATTGAATCAGTTCATTCAGAAATGAAAGAAAATAATATTGGTTACATAAAGGTTGATATATTTGCTAATAATACTTATTCTCAATTTCAAAAAGCGTTAACTAAATTAGAAAATGATGGTATGGAAAGTTTAATCATTGATTTAAGAGGAAATAGCGGCGGCCATTTACTAGCAGTAGAAAATATGCTCAGTTTGTTTATGAATGATACACATGTAATTTATCAAACAGAAGATAAAAATGGTATTGAAAAAATTTATTCAACTGGTAACAAAGATAAAACGTATAAAATTGTTATATTACAAAATTTAGGAAGTGCTTCTGCAAGCGAAGTGATGGCAACATCATTAAGAGAACAATTAGGCGCATATATAATAGGAAATACAAGTTATGGTAAAGGAACTGTACAAAATTTACAAACTATTTCTGGTGTTGGACAATATAAAGTAACAACTAAGAAATGGTTGACATCTAACGGTGAGTGGATAAATGAAGTTGGTGTAAAACCAGATTTAGAAATTTCATTATCCGAAGATTATTATAAAAAACCTACTTTAGAAAATGATAGTCAGTATCAAGCAGCAATTAAATATTTAAATGAGAAAGAAAATTAATCTTTCTTTTTTTGTGATATAATATATATAGAAAGAGGTAATTATGAAAAATATTTGTATAGGAGATAAATTTCAAATACAATGTTATAAGCATAATGGTAAAATTCATCGTGCTTGGGATGAAGCGATAGTATTAGATATAAAAAAAGATTACATTGTATTTGGAAATAATAAAACTAAAGTAACAGAAGCACAAGGAACTTGGTGGAAAACAAAAGAACCAGCAATTATGTATTTTTTTAAAAATGAATGGTATAACATAATATCACAAATAAAAAAAGATGGCATATATTATTATTGCAATATAGCAACACCATTTATAATAGAAGAAGGAACAATTAAATATATTGATTACGATTTGGATTTAAGAATTTATCCAAGTGGTGAATTTAAAATATTAGATAAATTAGAATATGAATATCATAAAAAAATAATGGGATATGATGATACATTGGATAAAGTTATAAAAAATGGCTTAGATAATTTAATAAAAAGATATAAAGCACATAGTGTCATGTTTGACCCATTAAAGAATAAAGAATATTGCGCTTATTATTTTAAGTTAGAAGAAGAGAGAAAAAATAGTAATTTTTCATGATAATTAGCATATTATATAAAGAAAGTAAAAAAAATAAAAAAAATCAAAAAAAGTTATGAATAATTAGTAAAAATGTTACATTTTTTAATAACTAATAATTAGTGAAAATGTTACATAAATAAAA
>CALVKO010000068.1 GCA_944332725.1 uncultured Bacilli bacterium | reverse complement strand
TTACTTACAAAGTATTAAAGATTTAGAAATGATTGATACCAAAAATTAGTCTTGTCATTTGGACTTACAAATTGGAAAAATTCTCCTGATGGTAAAATATTAAAAAGTGATGTAGGTATTGCTAAAAATTATTTAAATAAAAGAGAATTAGAAGATTTAAATGATTTAGTTAATTTATATTTAGATATTGCCGAAAATAGAGCAAAACGGCATATACCTATGAAAATGGAAGATTGGACTAATTCTGTTGAAGATATTTTTAAAATAAATTTTTATGATAATTTAAATAATAAAGGTAGTGTTAGTCATACTGATGCAATAAAAAAAGCTGAAGATGAATATGAAAAATATAAAATAGTTCAAGATAAAAAATATATATCAGATTTTGATAAATTACTGATAGAAACAAATAAAATAAAGAAAGGTGATGTCAATGCGTAAGTATATTTGTCCAATTTGTGGATATGTTTATGATGAAGCAAAAGAAGGAGTAAAATTTGAAGATTTACCAGATGATTGGAAATGTCCATTATGTGGTGCTCCTAAAAATTTATTTAAAGCAGAAGCAGTAGAAGTTATAGTTGAAGAACAAGAAGAAGAATTAAGAGAGATGAATTATGGTGAAGTAAGTGCTTTATGTAGTAGTTTAGCAAGTAGTTGTGAAAAACAATATTTAGAAGAAGAAGCCCAATTATTTAAAAAATTAGCTGATTATTATAATAGTAAAGCAAAGATAGAAGGTAATTTTGAAGACTTAATTAATAAAATAAATAATGATTTAAATCTAAATTATAAAAAAGCACGAGAAATATCACAAGAAAAACAAGATAGAGGATCTTTGCGTGTTATTACTTGGGGAGAAAAAGTTACAATGATTTTAAAATCATTATTAAATGAAGGTATACCTACTGATAAAAAAATTTATGTATGTGAAGTTTGTGGATTTGTATATATCGGAAATGCAAAACCAGAAATATGTCCAGTATGCAAAGTACCTAATTTTAAATTAGTGGAGGTAGTAAGATGAGTGAATTAAGAGCAGTTCGTAATTTAAGAATTTGTAGTAAAGATTGTTTATGTTTATTTGTTTGTCCAACTGGAGCAACTGATACAGAAACAGGACAAATTGATTTTGAAAAATGCATTGGTTGTGGTGCTTGTAGCAAAGCATGTCCATCAGGAGCAATTTCAATGGTACCTTATAAATATCCCAAGCAACAAGATAAGGATGAATTAGTTATTGAAAAATTAAGAAAAGTAATCAGTAGTAAAGTAGAACAAGAACAAATTGCACATTATATTTTTGAAAATGGTTCTGATAAAGAAAAAATATTAGCAAAAATTTTAATGAAATCAAATCGCTTAATTACTGAAGATTTATATCGTGAAGCAGGATATATGTTGCCTCAAAGTGATAATACAAAAAAATTTTTAGAGGAATTATTAGAAAAAGATAATACTAATAAAGAAGATATAAAAAAATTATTAGAATTGTTAGATTTTAATTAATAAAGGTTGTATCATCAATAAATTTATAATCATTATATTTTAATAATCTTACTAGTCTAAATAATGCTTCATCTTTAGCTTTAGCTTCTAGCATGATATCAATATTAATATTTTTGATTTTTTCTAAAAAATTAATAAAGTCATCAATATTAATATAATCATGATGGGATCTAAAGTCTTTTTTTGTATTATTTTTAGGGGAAGAAAAATGTATTTTAGGAGTTGTTTTCCAAGTTTTAAAAATATCATTTAGATATTCATCAATTTCACAAACATTATTACAAATGTGATGATGATAATCTAAAACTAAAGGAATATTTAATTTATTGCATATATATAAACAATCTAAAATATTATATATTTTATCATCATTTTCAATAGCAATACATTCTTGAATATATTTAGGTAATTTGTAAAAGTTATTAATAAATCTTTTTATACTATTTTGCTTTCCTAAGACACTGCTACCGATATGTAAGATTATTACTTTGTTTTCAATATTCAATGCATCTAATATTTTATAATGGTATTCTAATATTTCAAAAGTATTTTCTAATACTTCTTTTTTTGTACTATTTAAAACACAAAATTGATCTGGATGAACATCAACACGCATATTATTTAATTTAATTTTATTACCAATTTCTTGATAAATCTTTTTATATTTGTCAATATAATCAAATACAACATCTTTTTTTGTTGCCAGTGGGATTAATTTTGATGTTAATCTATAAAAGTGAATGTTATTTTTGATATTATAATCGATTGTTTTATTTAAATTGTATAAATTCTCTAATATTATTTTATCTATTTTATTTAAATCTTGATTTTTATTATATTCTGTATATGTAATTGTCTTTGAACAAGTTATATTTAATGTGTTAGAAATAGAAACATAACCTAATCTTATCATTTTATCACCATTAATAATATGGTAAAAAAAACTTTATAAATGCATTTTTTTTTAGTATAATAATAAAAGGTGATGTTATGTTAAATACGTGGTATTTTTGGGTAATTGTTTATTTAATTGCTTCAATTTTATTTGCTCATACTTTTAAAAAAGCAAATCGTAATATGAAAGATGCAACTAAATTAACAATTTTATTAGAGGTGTTAACATCTCTTTTTGCAATATTATTTATACCAATATTTGAATTTAAACTTCCAGATGATATAAATATATATTTAACTTTATTTATTGTTACAATTTTATATGCGGTTACTGATAGATTAAATATTGAGGCAAGATACGGATTAGATCCATCAATATTTAGTATGTTTAAACAAACTTCTTCAGTTTATTTAATAATTTTTAGTTTTATATTTTTACATGAAACATTTGGTATAAATAAAATAATTGGAACTATTATTATTGTTTTAGCTAATTTTATTATTTTTTACGAAAAAGGCAAATTAAAGTTTAATAAATATTATTTTATATCTTTTTTAGCTAATTTTTTATTTGCTATTGGTATGCTTATAAATGTCAATATTTCTAATAATTTTAATTTAGGCATATATACAATATGTACAGTTTTATTTCCTGCTATTTATTTAATTTTATTTAGTAAAAATAAATTAAAATATTTAAAAGAAGAATATAATTTATATGATAAAAAAGAATTAATATTTTCTGCATTTTTGTGGTGTATAATGTTAGTATCATCAGTTAGATCATATCAATTAGGTAATATGGCGATAGTAGCATCTTTGTTTTCAATTACAGCAATAATAAATTCATTAATCGAATTAATATTTTATAAAAATAAAGATAGATTTATTCAAAAACTAATTGCAGGAATTTTAACTGTAGTAGGTGTAATATTAATAAAGAGTAGCTTTTAACTACTCTTTATTAATTTTTTTTCTAATAGTAACACTAAATAATACATAATAACAGCTACAATACATAAGATTATTGTTCCAGTAATTACTAAATCTAAATTAAACACTTGTGATCCATACATTATTAAATAACCAATACCTTCTTTAGATACTAAAAATTCACCCATAATAACGCCGCTATTACCCCCATAGGGAGAAAATAGATAAGGGTTATAAGATTCCTAAAAAAGAAAGGAAATAGTAGTAATAAT
>CALVKO010000067.1 GCA_944332725.1 uncultured Bacilli bacterium | reverse complement strand
TGTTAAATTTGAAAGAGTTGGAAAAGATAAAAAACAAGTAAGTGTTTACGCTACTAAATAGTTTTTTATCTTTTTTTAAATAAATATTTACAAATAAAGAACAAAATTAAAAAAAATATGGTATAATTACCATAGAGGTAGATTATATGAAGATATTATTAATTGTTGATGATTCTAGTTTAATTACAGTATTCGCTTCAAAAATGTTTAAGGATGAATACAATGTAATAACTGCTAAAGATGGAAAAGAAGCGATAGAAGCAGTTAGAAATAATTTTGATAATGAATTTGTAGGAATGTTTTTAGATTTAAATATGCCTAATTTTAATGGCTTTGAAGTTTTAGAAGTTTTTAAAAATCATAATTTATTTAATAAAATACCAGTTTGTATTTTAACTGGTGATGACACAAAAGATTCTATTGACAAAGTATTTAATTATCCAATCGTCGATGTTTTAAATAAACCTTTCAACGAAAAAGAAATAAGAGCAAGTTTAGAAAAAATGATTTTAAGAAAATAGTATTTACTACTATTTTTTTTTAATGTATAATGTATTTGGTGATTTACTATGTTTATTGATGAAGTAAAATTAGAACTTATCGCTGGAACTGGTGGCGATGGATGTATGGCTTTTAGACGTGAAAAATTTGTAGAAATGGGTGGACCTTATGGTGGCAATGGAGGAAAAGGCTCTGATATTATATTTAAAGTTGATGAAGGATTAAATACTTTAATTGATTTAAGATATCAAAAACAAATCAAAGGTAAAAAAGGTGAAAATGGTCAAGGTAAAGGAATGCATGGTGCGAAAGCAGAAAATATCATTGTTAAAGTACCATTAGGAACAGTTATTACTGATTTGGATACTAATTTGATTATTGCTGATTTAACAAAAAAAGATGATGAAGTTGTAGTCGCAGCCGGTGGTCGTGGTGGAAGAGGTAATATTGCTTTTGCTACTAAATCTAATCCCGCACCACATTTTGCTGAAAATGGCGAACCAGGTGAAGTTAGAAATGTTAAAGTGGAATTGAAATTATTAGCGGATGTTGGATTAGTTGGAATGCCTAGTGTTGGTAAATCGACAATTATATCTCAAATATCAAAAGCAAAACCTAAAATAGCAGCTTATCATTTTACAACTTTAAAACCTAATTTGGGCGTTGTAAAAGCAAATAATTCTTCTTTTGTAGTAGCTGATTTACCAGGATTAATTGAAGGTGCTTCAAGGGGAGATGGGTTAGGAGACCAATTTTTAAAACATATCGAACGAACAAGAGTAATAGCACATGTTATCGATATGGGGGCTACTGAAGGAAGAAATCCTTATGAAGATTATGTAATTATAAATAACGAACTAAAACAATTTAATCCTAAAATATTAGAAAAACCACAAATAGTTATTGCAAATAAAATGGATATGCCCGATGCTCTAAATAACTTAGAAGAATTTAAGAAAAAAGTAGATGTTCCTATTTATCCTGTTAAAGCAATTACTAATGAAGGTTTAAAAGAAGTAGTTGAAGTATTAGCAAGTATGTTAGATAAAATTAAAAAAGAACCCTTATATGAAGAAGAAAAATTTGAAAGTCATATTTTATATAAATTTAAAGAAGAAAAACCATTTACAATTATCAAAGAAGGTAATACATGGATAATAAAAGGAGAAAAAATAGAAAAATTATTAAAAATGACCAAATTCAATACTGATGAATCAGCAAATAGATTTGCCAATAAATTAAGAAAATATGGTGTTGATGATGAACTTAGAAAATTAGGCGCAATTGATGGAGATACTATAAGAATATTAGATTTTGAATTTGAGTATAAAGAATAAAACACTTAATTGTGTTTTTTTAATTAAAAATGTGGACTTTTTAATTAATATTGGTGTAAAATATAAATAGGAGATGATTAGATGAAATACTTTCTTGTCGGAATAAAAGGAACAGGAATGAGTGCTTTAGCGCAAATTCTTGATGGGTTAGGATATGAAGTTGAAGGTAGTGATAAACCTGATCACTTTTTTACTGAGCAAGCACTATTGGATAAAGGAATTAAAATATATGAATTTAATAAAGATAATATAAAAGAAGATATGGTAATAATTCAAGGTAATGCTTTTAAAGATACACACGAAGAAATTGTAAGAGCAAATGAATTAGGGTTGAAAATATACTCTTATCAAGATATGGTTGGTAAATTAACTAGGATGTTTGAAACTATTACAATTGCTGGATGTCATGGTAAGACAACGACTACAGCAATGTTAAGTCATGTCCTAAAAAATATAACTGGTTGCAATTATTTAATTGGTGACGGTACTGGATATGCTAATAAAGATAATAAATATTTTGCATTAGAGGCTTGCGAATATAAGAGACATTTTTTAAATTATAAACCTTATTATGCGATTATAACTAATATAGAATTAGATCATATTGATTACTATAAAGATATAGATGATGTTATTTCTGCATATCAAGAATATGCTAAATTAGCTGAAAAAATGGTTATTGCTTGTGGTGATGATCCATATACTCATACATTAGAAGTAAATGTTCCTATATTTTATTATGGATTAAAAGAGGATAATGATATTATTGCAAAAGAAGTTGAATTTACTAATGAAGGAACTAGTTTTGATGTTTTTGTTGAAGATAATTATTATGGACATTTTGATTTACCTTTATATGGTAAACATATGTTACTTAATTCTTTAGCAGTAATTGGAGTTTGTTATTATGAAAGATTAGAAGCCAAAGATGTTGCTAAGTATTTAAAAACATTTGAAGGTGCCAAAAGAAGATTTAAAGAAAAAGTTATTGGAGATATAGTTACTATTGATGATTATGCTCATCACCCAACTGAAGTAAAAGTAACTATTAAAGGGGCAAGACAAAAATATCCTGATAAAGAAATTGTAGCAATTTTAAAAACTCATACTTTATCAAGAACCAAAGAAATGGCACAAGAATTTGCTGATGCATTAAATTTGGCAGACAAATCATATATAATGGATGTTGGCGTTGATAGAGAAGAAATTGGTTATGACGATGTAACATATAAAGTTATATTAGATAAATTAGATAATGGCGAATATATTAATTTAGATACAGTTGATAAACTATTAAAGCATAAAAATGCAGTACTTATATTTATGAGTAGTAAAGATATTTATGTTTTACAAAATAAATATGAGGAATTATTAAAAAAACTTCAAAATTAAATTGAAGTTTTTTTATGGTTCAATATGATTAAATAATAAACCAATATTGATTAATCCGGTAATTCCTACTATTGTATATATAATTCTTGATAGCATTGATGCTTCACCAAATATATAAGCGACAAGATTAAAATCGAAAAGTCCGATTAATCCCCATACCACTGCTCCAATAATAGTAAAAACTAAACAAATTTTTTGTAAAGTTTCCAAAATAATCATTCCTTTCTATATTCATTAAGTATTTTACATATTTTTCACAAAAATATACATTTTTTAAAAAAAATATCAATATAATTTATCAAGGAGTGAGAAAAATGAAAAAATATTTATTATTTATGGCTATTTTGAGTTGTTTTTTATTGGTAGGATGTGGAACTTATGGAGAAAAAGATATTGTAAAAGATTTTAATAAAAAAATAAATAATACTGAAGGATATTATTTAAATGGGCAATTAGAAATTAGAAATAATGAGGATAGTTATTTATACGATGTTGAAGTTGCATATCAAAAAGATAATAACTTTAAAGTAAGTTTAAAAAACAAAACTAATAATCACGAACAAATTATTTTAAAAAATCAAGACGGTGTTTATGTTATGACACACAAAAGTA
>CALVKO010000066.1 GCA_944332725.1 uncultured Bacilli bacterium | reverse complement strand
TTCTCATTTATATCACACTACCTTATAATAATTATAACAAGAAATCATTGCGAAGAAAATTTATTCTATTTTACTGTGTTGTATAACTAAAGATTGACAGATATATTGTTTTTATGTATAATTAAATTGATAATAGAAGCGGTGTTTATTTTGGTTGGTGAAGTTATTATGAAGTTTTCTAATGTTGTTGAATTTATAAAAAAACATATTTTATTACTTTTGATTTTAATTATTTTTATTAGTGTAATTGTTATTATATTTTTTAGTAGAAACAATTTATTAAACGCACCTAAAACACATATTGAATTATATGAAAATTTAAATTTTGAATTAAATAGCGATGTTTATTTATTATCTTTAATAAAAAAAATTAGTAATGGTGAACTTATAACCGATAATGTTAAAATAGATACATCTATTCTTGGAGAAAAAGAATTAAAAATTAAATATATTAATGAAAATAATGAAGAAAAAGAATATGCTTTTAAAATTAATGTTGTTGATACTACTAAACCAGTTATTAAATATAAGAAGGAATTAACAACTACAATTGGAAATAAAATAGATTTATTAAAAGATGTAGTAGTAACAGATAATTCTGGCGAAAAAATATCAGTAGAAATAAATGGTGAATATGATTTTAATAAAGCGGGAAAATATACTCTTAAATATGTTGCTGTTGATAGTAGTGGTAATAAGTCAGAAGAAGAATTTATATTAGATATTCTTAAAGCAATTATTAAATATAAAGGTTATTATGCTAAGTCTTCACCTAGTATTTCGGGAGGTTACCAATTTAATTCAGATGGAACTTTTAACTATTTTTATCAATTTTGTGAATTAGGAGAAGCATGTGGTGCTGGTTTACAAGAAGGTGTTTATGAAATAAAAGGAAATAAAATATTTGCTAAAACAACAGGAACTTATGATGATATGGGAGAACTTCAACCACATAATTATGAATTTGAACTTACAATTATAAATGAAAACAAAATAGTTGTTAATGGTAATACACTTAATTATATGGATAAATTAAATTAGGACTAATAAAATTAATTATTGTGCAAGTCGAATAATTTAATTTATTCATTTTTTTTAATTATATATAATTTTTTATGATACAATAATTATGGTGATAAAATGCAGGAAGCATATAAAAAAACAATAGAAGAAATATATAATGAATTAAACACTAGTGATGAAGGCATTAATTTAAAAAAAGTTAAACAATTACATAAATTATCTGGCAAAAATATTTTAATTGAAAAGAATAAAAAAACTAAGTTACAAATATTTTTTAATCAATTTAAAAATATTATAGTTATTCTTTTATTAATAGTAGGAATATTATCATTACTATATTCTATATTTAATAATAGTGATTTTTTAGAGCCTATTGTTATATTAGGTACAACATTAGTTAATTGTCTTATGGGATTCTTACAAGAATCAAAGGCTGAGGATGCAATAGGAAAATTAAAAAAATATTCTGCTAATTATGTAACTGTTAAGAGAAATAATAAATATAAAGATATTGATTCTAAAAATTTAGTAGTTGGAGATTATATTATTTTAGAATCAGGGGATAAAATACCTGCTGATGCAAGAATCGTTAAAAGTTATTATGCTAAGGTTGATGAATCTATTTTAACGGGTGAAAGTGTTAGTGTAGATAAAAATAATGAAGTTATTAAAGAAGATGCTTTAATATCTGAACGAAAAAATATGATTTATTCAGGAACAATATTAGTATCTGGAAAAATAGAAGCAGTTGTTACTGCTATTGGCATGAATACTGAATTAGGTAAAATAGCCTCTATTGTTGATAGCGATGTTGAACCATTAACACCATTACAAATGAAAGTTGCTAGGGTCAGCAAATTTATTTTATTTGTAGCAAGTATTTTAATTTTCTTTGTATTAGTTTATAGTATTATTAATAATTATAGTTTTTTAACAATAGCTATGCTTTGTATATCAATGATTGTAGCAAGTGTTCCTGAATGTTTACCAATTGCTATTACTGCAACTTTATCAATTGGTGTTAGTCAAATGGCTAAGAAAAAATCAATTGTTCGCAATTTAGCAGCCATTGAAACATTAGGTGCTACTGAAGTTATATGTACTGACAAGACAGGCACTTTGACTAAAAACAAAATGGAAGTTGTTAAAATTTATAGTTCTTTAAAAGAAGTTGTTGAAGTTAATGACACATTTAAAAATATAATTAGTTTTTGTAATACTGCTGTTTTAAATGAAGATGGAAATTACATTGGTGATTCTGTTGATGTTGCTTTAAAAAACTATTTAAAAGAAGATATTAAAGGTAAAAAGATATCAGAAATGCCTTTTGATTCTAATCGAAAAATGATGAGTGTTGTTTATGATGTTGATGATAAGATCATGTTATATATAAAAGGTAGTTTTGAATCAATATTAGATAAATGCATAAAAGTATTAATTGATGATAAAGTTGTTAAGTTAGATAAAAAAATAAAAGATTCATATATTGAAATAGAAAGTAATATGGCAAAAGAAGGATTAAAAGTTTTAGCTTTTGCTTATAAAGAAGTATCAAATAAAGATTATAAAGAAGATGATTTAATATTAGTTGGTTTAATTGGATTAAAAGATCCAGTTAGGGATAATATTAAAAATTCTATTTTTGAATGTAAAGAAGCGGGTATTAGACCTATAATGCTAACAGGTGATAATTTAATTACTGCTTATACAATTGCTAAGGAAGTAGGTATTTGTAATAATGAAGAAGAGTGTATTAATGCATCTAGTTTAAATGATTTAGATGAAAAAGAATTAGTAAAATATATAAAAAAATATTCTGTTTTTGCGCGAGTAAGTCCTGAAAATAAATTACAAATCGTGAAAGCATTTCAAAAAATAGGCAAAGTAGTAGCTATGACAGGTGATGGAGTAAATGATGCTCCTGCTATTAAGCTTGCTAATGTCGGTATTGGTATGGGCAATTCTGGAACTGATGTTACTAAAGATACTTCAGATATTATTTTACTAGATGATAGTTTTAATACAATTACTATTGCAATTCAAGAAGGTAGAAGAATTTATGATAATGTAATTACTAATATATTATATAATTTATCAAGTAATTTTACTGAAATAGCTATTATTATATTTGGTATGTTAACAGGTAATACAATCATTTCCGCTATTCATGTATTATATATTGATTTAGTTGCTGATACAATTCCTTCAATAACTCTTGCGTTTGAAGATGCCTCTTTAGATGTTATGAAAAGAAAGCCTAATGGATTAAATAAAAGAATATTTACTAAATTTTTTAGCGCATTTTTAATTATTTCTGTAATTTTGGAAACTATAATTAGTTTATGTGTTTATTATCATTTTGCTGATTTAGGCAAAAATATAGCGCAAACTTTAGCATTATTTAGTATTGTTATCAATGAATTTGTCTTTGCTTATAATTGTAGATCATTAAAAGAACAAATTCATAAAAGAGGATTATTTAGTAATAAGTATTTAAATTTAGGTATATTAGGGTTAATTGTTGTTCAATTATTAGTATTTTTAACTCCAATTGGTAAATTATTTGGATTGGAAATTATTACTATTTCTCAACTAATATTTGTTATTATTGCTAATATAGTATCGTTTATTATAATTGAATTATTAAAACCAATTATCGTAAAATTATTTAAAGATGAGTAAAAATTTCATTATTTCAATGAAGTTTTTTTACTATAAAACAACATTATTATAATGAGAAAATATTCTTGTTTTTAAATGAAAATTGATATACAATATTAAAGATTTATATGGTATAATTGTTATGGGAAGGATGGTATTGATATGGCAAAATATATAATGGAAAATTATATTAATGATATCGAT
>CALVKO010000065.1 GCA_944332725.1 uncultured Bacilli bacterium | reverse complement strand
TTTATTAAGAAAGGAGTAGTTATGGGAAGAGATATTAATGTTCTTAATTTATATAGAAAAATCATAATTTCATTATTATGTATAAATAAGAATACAAAAAATTATAATTTAAAAAATAAATCATCTGAATACTTAAATCATTTTTTAGAGCAATATGAATTATATAACAATAAAGGGGAGTATTCATTAAATAATTTTGAAGAAATTATAAATTTTTGTAATGAATGTTATGATGATAAGGATATTTTTGATTATGCGGAAGATGTTGAATATGGCTTAAAAGAACTTATAGAAATAACTAGTAAGAGAGGAGAAAAATAAAATGGCAAAAGAAACTGAAGGTGGAACATGGATAAATGTAAATGGTAATGAGGAAAAAGGGCATGTAAATATTTATGGAAGTGATCCAAGAGAACCTCATGATAAATCTATACACATTAATATTAATTATGATAAAGAAACTTTTACAATTAATGAAAAAATTGATGGTGAAAAGACTTCTACAGATTGTAGTTGTTATTTAACGACTGCTTGTATGAGACATAAATTAGAATGTTTTGATGATAATTGTGAAGAACTAACTATACTTAGATGGTTTAGAGATAATTTTGTATCAAAAGAAGATATAGATCATTATTATAAAACTGCTCCAATTATTGTAGAAGCTATAAATGAAGAATTAGACAACAATGAAATATATAATTATATTTATGAAAATGTTGTAATAGCTTGTGTAAATGCAATAAAAAAAGGAGATTATGAATTTGCATATGAGAGATATAAAAGTAGTATATTAGCATTAGAAGAACAATTTGCTAGACCTAAACTTGAAAAAAGATTAGTGAAAATATTAAAATTGAAAGTTTGCAATTAAAAACTGGTGATATTTAGTCATCAGTTAATTTTTTTGTTAATTGCAATTAATATATTAACCTTGAAATCTATTGATAGAAATGTATAAGAGAATTTTTACAAGACAAACAATAATTAATTATAAATATAATTTCTAAAGTAATCCCTCTTTTTTATATTTTTATAGTTATATTTTAGACAATAATCAATCTTCCTTTTCTATTATTTTTTCTATTTCAATTCCTAATCTTTCAATAATACCTACTACTAAAGCATTACCCATCATAAAATTTCTTCGTTTATCTGTCATTCCTGTATTAGTCCAATTATCTGGAAATCCGTTAATTCTTTCACATTCTATAGGGGTTAGTAATCTAATTTTTTTAGTTAAATAATCTTCAACAATGTGTGTTGTTCTGCTTATTCCTCCTTCACTGGTCAACATTGTTCTTGCTGGAGCTTCTAGATTATCAGGGCATGGCATAGCCCCTTCAGTGTACATATAAGGGTCTCCGTTTGGCTTAACTCTTGGAATTCGTTTGTTTCCTTTTAAATATTGGAATTTTTTTAAAGTTTCTTCTGTTAAAAAGAATTTTTTATCAACTTCATTTTTTTGAATAATATTTTTTAATGGATAAATGTCATTACAATCTTTTTCAACTTTGGAAGTATAGATTTTCCCATTTATCATTATACCGGCATTATAAAATTCACATTTAAATTTATTGCTTAGTTCAACTAAATCATTATAATTGTCTTTTGATATGTTAGATGAATTTGTTTTTAATTCTTCTTTTTTTATTGGAAATTGTTTTGCAAAAATTCCTTTATTTAAAACTATTTCTTTTAAATCAATCTTAGCTAAAGATTTAAAATAATTAGTTGATTTGTGATATGCAAATATAAAGATTCTTCTTCGTTTTTGTGGTAAACCGTATTCACCAGCGTTTATTACTCTCCATTGAACAGCATATCCGTTATCCATAAAACTTCTTAATATAATTCCAAAATCTCTACCTCTTTGTTTAGATGGAGATAATAATAATCTATCGACATTTTCCAATAAAACAAAAGGTGGTTTTTTAATCTTTAAAATATCAGCAATTGCCCACCAAAGAACACCTTTTTTTCCTTCAATTCCTTTGCTATTTGAAAGGGTTTGCGCTACAGAGTAATCTTGACATGGAAATCCACCAACTAACAATGAATGATCTGGTATTTCTTTTTTATTTACTTCAAAAATATCAACATTACTGGCATCTTTTTCTCCAAATCTTTTTATATAGCAATTAAAAGCATCTTGAGTTTTTGTAGAAGGTTCCCATTGATTTGCCCATACAAAGTCCCAATTACCGTTTTCTTTAACTTTATTATTTATTAATTCTACTTTATTTAATCCACATCTAAATCCGCCAACGCCTGCAAATAATTCTACAACTGTTTTTTTCATTGTTATACTCCTTTCAGTAATATTTATTAAAACAACTGTCTATGTTGTTAAAAATGATTAATTATATTATAATATAATTAAGAAAAAAGATCAACTTTTCATATTCAATTTAATATAAATTTTTGAAAGTTAATTTTTTACTAATAATATTTTACATTAAAGAATTGAAAAAAACAAGATCGAAAGGAGAATTTAATGAAAAAAGGAAGACATTATTCAAGAGAAGAAATAGAAGTTATATCAAAATCAATTATTGGTAAGTCATTTAAAGATATAATATCAATGAATTATTATGTTTTAGATGAATCTGGTGTAAAAAAGGGTTCTTTAGGTAATATCATTGAACAATCTTTATTTGGTATAGAACCTAATCAATATTCTGAACCAGATTTTATTGATGCTGGTATTGAACTTAAGGTTACACCTTATAAAAAGAATAAAGATAATACTCTTTCAGCTAAAGAAAGATTAGTTTTAAATATGATTGACTATATGACCGAATATAAAAATCAATTTTATGCAAGTCATTTTTGGTTTAAAAATAATAAATTAGAAATTATTTGGTATTTGCATGAAGATAATAAAGAAAAATTAAATTTTAAGATTACGAATGAAGTTTTGCTTGATTTATCTGTAAGTGAAGATTTAAAACAAATAGAAGAAGATTGGAATATTATTATAGAAAAAATAAGAAGCGGTAAAGCACATGAAATTTCTGAGGCCGATACGATGTATCTTGGTGCATGTACTAAAGGTGCTAATGCTAATTCAGTTAGAAGACAGCCGTTTAGTGATATTTTAGCTAAAAACAGGGCTTTTTGTTTTAAAAATTCATATATGACACAGTTAGTTAGAAAGTATATTGGAGATTATAATACTGTTGAAAAGATTTTATCTAATAATGAGCAAACTTTTAAAGACTTTATTAATAATGTAATAAATAAATATAAAGGAAAAACTCAAAAAGAATTAATGAATAATTTTAATATAGATTCAACTGCTAAAAACTTAAATTCTATTTTAGTAAGTAGAATGTTTGGAGTTAAAGGAAATTTAAGCGAAACAGATGAATTTTTAAAAGCTAATATTATCCCTAGAACAGTAAGAGTAGAAGAAAATGGTAGAATAAAAGAATCAATGCCTTTTCCTGCTTTCAAGTATACAGAAATTGTTAAACAAAGTTGGGAAACATCAGATTTAAAAGAAAAATTAGAATCTACCAAATATATGTTTTTCGTATTTAAAATGAAAAAAGGTGAGTATGTCTTTAACGGAATTAAGCTGTGGAATATGCCTGAATTAATTTTGGAAAATGAAGTTAAAACTATGTGGGAGAAGACTTTTGAAATTATAAAAAATGGCAATATAGTCAAAAAGATTGATGATAATGGATATAGAATAACTAATTTCCCCGGAATGTCTGAAAATAAAGTATGTCATGTTAGACCACATGCACGAGACGCTAAAGATACATTTCCTTTACCAGTTGCAGACAAATTAACAGGTCAAAAAGATTATACAAAACATTGTTTTTGGTTGAATAATAATTATTTAGAAGAAATTTTAAAAGAGTTTATATAATAAAATAAATAGTCAAGAGCGCTAGTTCATTTTAACTCTTGAC
>CALVKO010000064.1 GCA_944332725.1 uncultured Bacilli bacterium | reverse complement strand
ATACTATAATAGTAAAGTTGTCATCATTCTCTTTGCTTTTTAATTTATTTAGCATAATATGCTTATTGTCAAACTTTGCTTTAAAATAAAGCAATTTTATTATTTTTTTATTTCGTGTCATTTGGTACAACTTAGCCAATTTGTTAATCCCATATATTCTTTATTTGAATCTACTCTATTGTATATAATTTCTGCAGCAGTTTGATGAGTTATAGCATAATGAAATTTATTTTGAATTGTCTTATAAAAATTATTAGCAAGTTCACTATCTTTAACATAATCAATACTACATTCAGCAAATATATCAGTAATTTTTTGATAAAATAACCGTTCACTTGTTCTTATTAATTTTATTTTTTCAAGTAATTCATTAAAATATTCTAAATCATTTTTACTAGCTTTAATGAATCTATTTTCATTTAAATTATATCCTTTAATTATATAATTTTTTAATAATTTATTAGCCCAAGTTCTAAATTTAATTGCAATTTTGGAGTTTATCCTAAAGATATAATCATATCAAGATTATAATACTTAGTTTTATATTTTTGTTTACCATTATTACCCATATGTTCCAAAATGGAACATGTGCTGTTTTCTTCTAATTCGCCATCAATATATATATTATTAATATGTTTAGTAACAGCTGATCGCCCAACTTTAAACAATTTAGAAATAGATTCTGAATTTAACCATACATCTTCATTTTTAATCAAAACTTCAACATTAAAATTATTTGATTCATCTTCATAAAAAAATACATCTTGATTTCTATCGCTCACCCTAAAACCTCCTTTCTAATTTAACTAATTAATTAAATTATAACATATTTATTTAAAAAAAGTATAGATACCTATATACCTATACTAATTTCTTTTGTTTCCCTTTTAATTCATTTAACTTTTCTTTTAACTGTTGTTCTAATTGTGATTTTAACTCATTTGTTTCATTATTAATAACTTTTACATTCAATAATGCTTCAATTGCTCTAGTTAATAATTCTTCATCAATGTCATTATTATTTGATAAATATAAAATTAATGTAACACTATTTAACCAATTTTCAAAATTAAAAGACGATGATTGCGTTTCTATAATTATTTTCATATATTGTATTTCAAGATATTTTTTTATATCATTTAAATTTAAATTAATATTTTTAGCATAACAAATAAAATTGTGTCTCATTACTTCTATTTTAAATTCTCAAAATGTAAATTTACCAAACAAACTCGATAAAGCTTTGAAAATTAATTCATCTTGTTTTGATTCTTGATACATTTTTTCTTTTTCTTTTTTTAAAATTTTAGTTTCTTAATCTATCAGATTAAAAAACTGAAATAAAAAGATTTCATCTAATCTACTATCTTTATCAAAAACTAAATCTAGTACTTTTTCAAAATTATATACCCCATCTTCATCAATTTTTACAAATAATAGATCACCTATTTTAAATTCTTTAGCATTTTTCAAAGTAATTTTTATTAATTTATTTGCTCTATCACATAAACTGATTGATACATACCTTTCTAAAGTTTGTTCATTTAACTTTGTTATAGTATTACTTACAACACCTAAATACATATTAATTCCCACTTAAGTAGTTTGTATAATAACGCAACTACATTAATATGTTAATTTACACTCCCCCGATAATTCCTTTTTTTCTTAAATAAATCTTTCTTAAAAAATCCACAGGAACAACTGTAAAACTTAACCAAAACATAATTTGAAATTCAAAGAATGTTAACCCATATGTTCTAAATAATTCCCCACCAAAATAAATCAATAAAACTTGAACGATAAAGATAAAACTAATTATAAAAATAAACATTTTATTTTTAAATATATTGGCTAACAAATTTAATCGGTGCGTTCTAGCATTAAAACTATTAAAAATGCTTACAAATATAAATAATCCAAAAAATGCAGTTAGAATATATTGATCACCACTTCTAAATAAATGATGAAAAATTGGTAACTTTAAAAATAATATGCATAATATTGTCGAATAAATTCCCGTAAAAAATATTTCATGTTTCATATACTCGTTAATTATATTTTCATCTCTTTTTTTCGGCAATTCATACATATATTCTTTTAATGGTGCTTCAAAGGAAAATGCTAAAGCAGCCAATGTATCCATAACCATATTTATCCACAGCATTTGAATAACTGTAACTGGTGTATCAACGCCAATAAAAGGTCCAATAATTGACAAACTTACAGCACATATATTGACAGTTAATTGAAATATAATAAATTTTCTAATACTTTTAAATATGGTTCTACCAAATAAGATTGCTTTTGTAATAGATAAAAAGTTATTATCTAATATAACTATTTCACTTGCTTCTTTTGCAACCTCAGTTCCTGATCCAAAAGCAAATCCAACATCTGCTCTTTTAAGTGCTGGTGCATCATTTACACCATCTCCTGTCATGCCAACGACTAAATCTAATTCTTGACTAATTCTTACTAATCTACTCTTATCTTGAGGAATTGCTCTAGCAACAACTCTTAATTTTGGTAATGTTTTTTTTAACTCTTCGTCAGACATATTCTTCATTTCTTCACTAGTTAAAATTAAATCTCCATCTTTATATAATCCTACTTCTTTTGCAATAGCTAAAGCAGTTAATTTATTATCACCAGTTACCATAACTGTTTGAATAGACGCCTTTTTTACTAAATCAATTCCTTCATAAGCTTCTTTTCTAATTTCATCTTTAATTAATACAAATCCAACTAAAGTTAATTGCTTACTATTTTCCTTAGAAGAAGCAAAAGCAATTATTCTATTACCTTCTTTAGTTAACTTTCTTAAATTATCTTCAATAATTAATTTCTTCTTTAAAAATTTCTTATTGCCACCAACATCAAAATAAAATTCACATTTTTTTAAAATAACTTCTGGAGCCCCTTTAATTAAATAAATATTTTCGTTGTTATATTTAATAGTAGTAGAAGAATATTTATTTTTACTATCAAATGGAACGCTATCAATTATTTGATATTTATTTTTTTCTTTAACATTAGTAAACTTTAATATAGCCCGATCAGTAATATTACCACCAATAATTTTATTATCGTAATAACTAGCATTATTATATACTAAAGATATTAAAACAATATCTTTTAAATTATTCTCTATTTTATCGATACTTTCATATTTTTTTAAATCACCATTTAAAAAATGGGTTACTTCTAAATTACCTTTAGTTATCGTTCCTGTTTTATCACTAAATAAAATATTGATACTACCTGCTGTTTCAATACCATGTAATTTTCTAACTAAAACATTATTTTTTAACATTCTTTTAACGTTAGAAGATAAAACTAACGTAATCATCATTGGTAATCCTTCTGGTACTGCTACTACTATCACAGTTACACATAAAGTTAATGCATATAAAATATGACCACTTATCAAAGGAATATTAGTAACAGTTTCTTTTATTAAATTAAAATCAAAATTATTTTTAATAAATATTACCGAGAATAAATAAGAAAAGTAAACTAAAAATGCTCCAATATACCCTATTTTACTAATTACTTCCGCTAATTTTCTTAATCTTAATTTTAGAGGACTTTCTGGCTGGCTTTCTTGTAATTCTTTAGATATTGAACCATAAAAAGTATTATCTCCTACCTTAGTAACAATTATTTTAGCTTGTTTTGAATAAACAATCGTTCCTCTAAATACTGGTTTATTTAATGCATTTTTATATATTTCTTTTGCTTCACCGGTAATACTAGACTCATCAACTGTTATTTCACCCTCAATAATCTCGCCATCAGCAGGTATTCTATCTCCTGACTCTAATAAAACGATGTCACCTACTACAACTTCATCAATATTAACTTCAACTACTTTGTTATTTCTTAAAACCTTACATTTTATTTTAGAAGATTCTTCTTGAAGTTTTTCAAATGCTTTTTCACTTCCGTATTCACTTACTGTTGAAATAAAAGAGGCCAGAAATATTGCTATTACAATACCTACTGTTTCATACCAATCAAAATTTTTAATTAAAAACACTGTTTTTATACCTAACGCTATCAATAATATTCTTATTATAGGATCACCTAATGTGGCTATGTACTGTTTAATAAAACTATTTTTTTTACTAGAATTAATTACGTTAGATCCAAATTTTTTTCTTGATTCAATTACTTCATTATCTGTTAATCCCATAAATATATCACCTAATAAAAAATATTAGAATTTTTTTCTAATATTATTATTTTAAATCGACATTATTTTCCAATAACCAATCAACTATATTTTTATGAATTATACCATTTTG
>CALVKO010000063.1 GCA_944332725.1 uncultured Bacilli bacterium | reverse complement strand
TATGGTATAATTGTTATGGGAAGGATGGTATTGATATGGCAAAATATATAATGGAAAATTATATTAATGATATCGATAAAAAAGGTTTAGATAAAACATGGCATTCAATACTATCTAAAACTTTAAATAATACATTTAAGTCAGATATATTTGTAATAGATAATTTTGGCGAACTATATGAAATTGGACTTGAGCATGTTAATAAAATTAGTAAAAAAGAGATGGGAAAATATTATACTCCAAAGGATGTTGCAATAGTAATGGCAAAATGGCTTAAAACTTTACCTGGTGAAAATGTTTGTGATGTTGGTTGTGGAGTTGGGAATTTAATATTATCATATTTTGAAATTATTGGGAAAGATGAAACAATTAAATTAATAAATAATGGAAATTTATACTTATATGATTTGGACAAAATAGCATTAGATATATGCAAATATTCAATTGCTATTAAATATGGCAAGGAATTATTAAAAAAAATAAAAGTAAAACATTGTGATTTTTTAGATAAAAAAATTAAATTACCTAAAAATAGTAAAGTAATAGCAAATCCACCATATTTTAAAATAAAAGATTATGGTATAAATTGGAAAATAACTAAAGTAATAAATGATTCGAAAGAATTATATTCTGCATTTATTGAAAAAATTATTACTCAAAGTTCTTCTTCTGTAATAATTACTCCATATAGTTTTATAGGTAGTGGAAAATTTTATTCTTTAAGACAAATTATGAATAATTATAATGGATTTATAGTCTCATTTGATAATGTTCCTGGGAATATATTTAATGGAAGAAAACATGGTATTTTTAATAGTAATGTTGGAAATTCTGTTAGGGCAGCGATTACTGTTGTTGAAAATAAAGAAAATATTAACGGATTTAGAATTAGTCCGTTAATAAGATTCAAAAGTGAAGAACGAAAAAAAATGTTAAATAATAATTATTTGTATAAATTAATTAATGATAGATATCAAACGGTTAATGCTCACAATAAATCATTTTATAAATGTCATAAGGATTTATTAAATATATTAGATAGTTGGGAAAATAATTCTAATGAAAAACTTGGAAATATTATTAACTCAAATATAGGACAAAAAATATATTTACCTACAACTTGTAGATATTTTACCGTTGGATCTAAAAAAGAATTAAATCGAGATGGTAAAAGAATTATTTGTATAAGTGATGAAAAAAAATATAATTATGTTTATTGTTTGCTTAATTCCACATTTGCTTATTGGTATTGGCGATTATATGATGGTGGAATTAATTGTCCATTGACAATAATAAATAGTATTCCAATATTCTATGATAAATTGACAGAAGAGCAAAGAAAAGAAATAGATAATATTGCAACTGAAATGCAAAATAATGAAGAAAAATATTTAGTGTATAAAATGAATGCTGGCAAAAATCAAGAAAATATTAAATTCCCTATCAAATATAGAAATAAAATAAATAAAATATTTTTTGAAGCATTAGGAATAAATAATTCCATTGAAATTTTTGATAAGGTACATAGTAGTTCTTTATTTAGTGATAAGGAGTGTGATGATGATGAATAATTCTGCTTTAAATGAATTTCTATGCGATGTTTACTCAGATGATAATAAGACCGTATTAAGTGGTGAAGAAGTTAAAGAAATAGAAAAGTTTTATAAAGAAAATTATAAAAATGTAAATACATTTAGCGAATTTTTAAAGTTAGATCCTTCAATAACTAAGAAAATAAAAAAAGTTAAAGGTGCATATGCTGAAATTGAAAGGCAATTCAATTCAAAAAATGCTTTACAACCAGGTACAATTATTGAATGTGTATTAGCACAAACAATTGCTAATATGTATAATTTGTCTTGTTTTGTTGATTCGTTTCACAGTTATATAAGGGAATTACCGGCAAATGTTTTACCTTATCTGAGAGCAGAAGAAAACACTCTATTATGTAGGTATATTTACTATGATCCAAACAATTATAACAATTTTTTAATTCAATACGGAAATCCTACATCATACGATGCTGATTTATTTTTAAATAATCATATTGTTAAGTTAGAATTTAAAGATGGACTTGCTCGGGCAGGTTGAGAGAGATATAAAACGATATGATGAAAATGGTAAATTAATAATAGATAATGAATTTTTTAGAGATAATTCAGAATACATTCCTTTAATTAATCAATTTAATGAAGAAACAGACATTTTTTCTAGATATAGTTCTAAATGTACTACTATCAATTATAATGATTTTGATGAAGAAACTAAAAAAGAAATTTTAAGAAGTTATTTTACAAGTCTTGGCATTGATACTCTTATAACTTTAGATAAAGATAATAATTTATTAGCTATTACTATTGATTGTGTTGATGGAACAGATGATTTAGATATTATATCTACTGTAGGATCTGAAATTAGACCAGCTGGAAAAAATTCAGGGAAAGTCTTTACACCAATTTTTTTAAATAATTCAATATCTAATATAGGTGGAAAAATTATTGGAAATAATGCGTTGGTACCCGTAAAAAATATGCAAAATAGAATTGGAAGAGGAACTGGTGGAGATATTACAGGTAAAAAAATAAACAACCTTTTATTTGTAAATATTGAAAAAATTAGTCAAAAAGATGATTGCTATTACTTTAGTTTAGAAGATGTTAAACAATTAAAACCAACGATAGCAATTCATGTAAAGATAGTTGCTGATAAAAAATCATTAAAAGAATATTATAATGATTAGTTAAAATGATAATTTGAGGTGTAGTTATGAAAAAAAATATTAATGAAGAATGGATTAAAGATACAGCTTTGCTTTTTTATCAAATATTTTCTCCATATTATACTGATGAAAAGTTTAATAAGAAACTTGTTACAGGTGGAGGAGGAAATTCAACTCTATGTTCTACATGGACACAATTAAGCGATAAATTTTTAAGTTACAGAATAAGCAAGAGGGCATACCATTTATTACTTAATCTAATATCAGATGAAGATAGAAGTGCAATAGTAAAAATTAATAATGATGTTACGATTTCTAAAAAAATTATATATGATAAATATCATAAATTATTTTTTAACAATGCTAAAGGGGTAGTGAATAGAAAGAAAAACGGCAAATATTTTCACTTTGATCATAATCCATCTAATAAAAAAGTTCTTACATTATTAAAAAGTAAAATAAAAGGTCAAAAAGGAACAAAAAAATTTTTAAATGAATTAACAGAATATGTTAAAAAAGTTCAAACTATTGATCTTATTACAGTTGAAGAAGATGAAGTTAGAACAAATGCAGATTCAAAACTTAAAGATAATAAAATGAATGCTTTAGAACGTGATAAATTAATTAAAGCAGAATTTTATAAATTACATATAATATAAAATAATGCAATATAATGGAGGAATAATATGTGTACATGCATTAATTTAAAAACAAAAGATCAGTATTTTGGAAGAAACTTAGATTTAGAATATAGATTTAATGAAAAAGTCGTTATAACACCTAGAAATTATAATGCAAAAAATATAAAAATAAAATATGCAATGATAGGTATGGCTACTGTGTCAAATGATTATCCTTTATATGCTGAAGCTGCTAATGAAAAAGGTTTAGCTATGGCTGGACTATATTTTCCTAATAATGTATATTATAACGAACCTATAAAAAATAAAATTAATTTGGCACCTTATGAATTTATTTTATATATTTTAGGTAATTTTAAAAGTGTCAAAGAAGTAAAACAAGTTATAAATGACATTAATATAACTAATGTTAAATTTGATAATTTTCCTCTCGCTTCCTTACATTGGATGATAAGCGATGACAAAGATTGTATTGTAGTTGAACAAGTAAAAGAAGGATTAAAAGTATATGATAATGAAATAGGAGTATTAACTAATAATCCACAGTTTTCTTATCATTTAACTAATATAAATAATTATATTAATTTGAGTCCTAAAAATAGCGAAAATACTTTTTCAGATAAAATAAATTTATTTAATTATAGTGAAGGTATGGGAGCAATCGGATTACTAGGTGATAATTCATCTTCTTCGAGGTTTATTCGCGCTTCATTTAATAAATTAAATTCTGTCTGCAATGATGATGAGGAAAGTTCGGTAACACAATTTTTTCATATTTTAGATTCAGTTTCTATGGTAAAAGGGAGTGTTATAACCGAAAACAATAATTATGATATAACTACTTATTCCTGCTGTATTAATACAACAAAAGGAATTTATTATTATAAGACATATAATAATAATCAAATAACAGCTATTAAATTAAATAATGTTAATGTGAATGACGATAAATTAAGCATTTATGAATTGATTGAAAAACAACAAATCAAATATATTAATTATTTAGAATAGAATATGGGAAATTATGTTTTTTAGCACTCTGTTGTTGTAATTGCTAAAAAATGTGTTATAATTAATAATGTAAGAAGAAATCTTACAAGGTATAATTATTCATATTTGTGCTATCAAATTCGTATAACACATTAAGAAAGGAAGATGATATATATGATGATGTTACCTAGAAGAAATGAATTTAATTTGTTAGATGATATTTTTGGAGATTTAGATTATACAGAAAATAAAATAATGAAAACTGATATTAAAGAACATAAGGATAATTATTCTATTTTGATTGACTTACCAGGATATAATAAAGAAGATATTAAAATATCTGTTGATGATGGGTATTTAATAATTAATGCTACTATGAGTAAAAATGAAGAAGAAAAAGAACATGGTAAATTTGTTAGACGTGAAAGATATTTTGGTGAATGTTCAAGAAGTTTCTATGTAGGTGATAATGTTTTAGTTGATGATATTAAAGCGTCATTTAAAAATGGTACTTTAAATCTATCAATTCCTAAAAAAGAACAAAAACAAATTACTGAAAAGAAATATGTTCAAATAGAAGACTAAAAAAGGGGCTGTCGCAAAATTAAATGATTAATTTTGCTTCAGTTTTTTCTTAAGAAAAATAAAAGCGTACCGGG
>CALVKO010000062.1 GCA_944332725.1 uncultured Bacilli bacterium | reverse complement strand
TATAATAAATATTCGCATTTTTCATATTTACTATTTATAAAATTTAAATTTATTTGAACTATCTTATTTTTTACTTTATATTTATTTCCTCTTTCTGTATTTTCACTAGCCAATTTAAAGATATAATGTAAGTTTCTTATTAATATTTCTTCATTATAATTAGAATTTAGTTCTACATTTATTACTTCTTCTTTTGTTTTTACTAACAAATCTAATCTTTGACCACGTAATCTAAAATAATTTTGAATTAAATTTGGATTTAATATCTCTAATTCTATTATTTCTTTTTCTAAAATATGTTCTAGTAATGGTTTTAAAATATTTGGTTTAACTACTGCTCTCATAAAAATTGGTTCGTATTTTGCTGTATAGAACTTTTTTATTTTAATCACCTCCTATTAGTTATATACGACAAAAGTTAAGTGATTTCCTGCTAAATCATTAAAAAAATTATATTTTGGTAATAAAAAAAGATAGTTATTTTAAACTATCAAAAAATTTAATATCCATCTTTTTTATCATACCAAGTAACTACTTTTACTAGTTTAAAAACTTAATGTAACCTATCTTATTATAATTAAAATTCATCTTTATTTAAAAATTCAAATAAATTTAAATGAATTATGCCATTTTTACTATAATCTAATTTATCAGTAGTAATTAAATATTTAGGATAATTATCTTTTATTTCATCAAATGCTGACATTTCTCTTTCATAAGTATTTTCGTCACTAACAGTTAAAGATACTTGAATATATTTTACTTCATTTGTTTTAATAGCAATAAAATCTATTTCACCTTTTTTAATTTTACCAACACAAACATCATAGCCAAATATTAGTAATTGATTATAAACTAAATTTTCTATAGCATATGATTTATTTATAAATGATTTATTATTTTTTATTTGGGCTAATCCTAAATCAGTCATATAATATTTATTTAATGTTTTTAAAATTGTTTTACCGTGAACATCATAACGATATATTTTTTGTATTAAAAAACATTTACATAAAGCGTCTAAATAAGAATATAAAGTAGAATTAGATATTTCTCTTCCCTCATTTTTTAAATATTTAATGATGTTAGTGCTTGAAAATTCCCTTCCTATTGTATCGATTAAATATTGTAAAATCAAATTAAGTAAGTTAATATCTTGTAGTTTTAATCTTTCAATTACATCTCTTAATATAATTGAATCATAAACATTATACAAATAATTTTTAATACTTTCTTCATCATTAAATTCAAATCTGTTAGGTAAGCCTCCCCATTTCAAATAATTGTCTAAAACATCATCTTTAGTATCTAATAATTGAGTAACCTCTTTATAACTTAAAGGTTTTATTTTAAATGTGACATATCTACCTGATAATACTGTGGACAATTCACTTGCTAATAATTTACTATTAGAACCTGTTATAAAAATACTAACATTAGAAGATGCTCTTAAAGAATTTACTACTTTTTCAAATTGCAAAACATTTTGAATTTCATCAAAAAATAAATAATATAGTTTATCATCTTTTATTTTATTTTTAATGTAGTTATTTAATTTTTTATAATCTAATAATTCTTCATATTCTATATATTCAAAATTAATATATATAATATGTTCATCATCAACATTAGTTAATTCTTCTATTATTTGTTTAAGTAAAACTGATTTGCCACATCTTCTTATTCCAACTAAAATTTTAACTAAATTGCTATTATAAAAAGGTCTTATTTTTTTTAAATATATTTCTCTTTTTAACATTTTTATCACCTATTTAAATTATATACTATATTATTATATTTGTCAAATTATTACATTTCAATGTAATAATTTATTAATTTCATATATTTTTTACTTTAAAATGTAAAAAGATAGTTATTTCAAACTATCTAAATATTTAGCGGTTCTAACCATTTGATGAGAATAACCCATTTCGTTATCATACCAAGCAACTACTTTTACTAATTGTTTGCCATCTACTTCTAAGATGCTAGTTAATAATCCATCAACTAAAGCACCACAATCAGAACCAATTATATCACTTGATACTACTGGATCATAAGTAAATGTTAAAGTTTCATTACAACTATTCATTAAAGCATTATTAACTTCTTCTACAGTAACATTTCTACTTAATTCTAAAGTTAAATCAACTACTGAACCTGTTGGAGTAGGAACTCTTAATGCACTACCATCTAACCTACCTTTTAATGCAGGTATTACTAAACCCAATGCTGAAGCAGCACCAGTACTAGATGGAATAATATTCATAGCGCCTGCTCTACCACGACGTGCTTTAATTCCTTTTTTATGAGCAACATCTAATATTACTTGGTCATTAGTATAAGCATGAACAGTAGTCATATATCCTTTTACAATACCAAATTTATCATTAATTACATTGGCTACTGGAGCTAAGCAGTTTGTTGTACAAGATGCTGCTGAAATAATTTCTTCACTACCATCTAATATTTCGTGATTTACATTATAAACGATAGTCTTCATATCGCCTTTACCAGGAGCGGATATAATTACGTGTTTAGCGCCTGCTTCAATATGTTTATGTGCATCTTCTGCTTTAACAAATTTACCAGTACATTCAAATACTTGGTCGATACCTAATTCACCCCAAGGTAAATTAACAGGATCTGTTTCTTTAAAAACTTTTATTTTTCTTCCAGATACAATAATATTTTCTTCATCAAAACTAATTTCATCTAATTTATAATTTCTATGATTGCTATCATATTTTAATAAATATGCTAATTGTTCGGCATCTGTTAAGTCATTGATCGCCACAATTTCAATTGAAGGATCTTCCTCCATAATTCTAAATACTAATCTTCCTATTCTTCCAAAACCATTAATTGCTACTTTCATTATTATCATCCTTTCTTTAATGGAAACAACTTCCACCTATAAATTCTCTCAATACTGATTCTTTTGGAACATCATCTGAAGGAATTGGTAAAAAATTCCTTAAAAAATTAATTAATCTTATTGCTTCTGGATAAACTTCATCATCTTCATTAACCGAAAATAACAAAGGTTCTGCATATGTTTTTAAAACGCCTAATTCATATATTAAAGCAGAGTTAATAATTATATCAGCCTTATTCTGATATGGGAAAACATATTGTTCTTCACCCTCTAGTATATTTTTCCAATTTCTTAATGTGTCAGCAGCATTCCATCCACGATATTTATTATCTCTTATAATTCTTCTTAATCTTCTTGTATCAGAAGTATGAATTCGATTATGATTATCAATATTTAATTGAGTTAAAGGGCTAATATATATCTTAAACTTATTACTATCATCAATAGCAACAGTCAATTCAGGATTTAAAGCATGTAACCCTTCGATAATGATAATATCATTTTCACCCATTTGTAACGTCCTACCTTTATATTCCCTTTCACCTAAAACGAAATTATATTCTGGCATTAATACTTTTTCACCTGCTAATAATTTTATTAGATGTTTATTGAATAAATCGGTATCAACTGCTCTTAACGATTCAAAATCATAATCACCATTAGATTTTTTTGGAGTATCAATTCTATTTAAGAAATAATCATCTGTCGATATACTATGTGTTTTAAAACCACGGGCTTTTAAATAAACTTCTAATTTTCTAGCCGTAGTAGTTTTACCACTAGAAGAAGGACCAGCCAATAAAACTATTTTGACTTTACCTTTTTTATTAAATATTATATCCGCTGCTTTAGCTAATTGGCTATTATAATTAGCTTCGGCTAATTGAATGACATCATTATATTTCCCTAATGATACAATTTTATTCAGATCAGCAGCATTAGAAATTCCAACTGTTCTTCCCATATTTGTATAATCTAAAAAAGCATCAAACATCATTTTATGATGCGAGTAATCATCAGTATATTTTGGATTATTAATTGTTGGATAACTAAGTACAAATCCATTGTCCTTTATATAAGTTAACTTATATTCATCTAATACTTTTGTACTATAAGGCATCTCACTAAAGAAATAATCATAATATTCATCTAACCTGTATAAATTTATGTAAGTATTACTTATATATTTAAATACCTCAACTTTATCAAATTGTTTTTTCTTTCTAAAAAAATTCATTGCATCCTGTCGTGATACACTCAATTTAATAAAATTATAATCTTGTTTAACTAATTCATCCATTTTGGCTTCAATTTGTTTAATTATTTCTTTATTAATTTCTTTATTTACCATTTCACAGTAAACACCTTTATCAATAGAATGTTGAATTATAACTTCAGCATCGTTACCCAACACTTTTTTAATAGCAACAATCATTAAAAAATGAACCCCATGAGAATAAACTGTATGACCAAATGTTGAACTACGATCATAAAAATTAATTGTACATTTTTTAGTAATATGATACGCTAATTCCTCAATTACATTATCTACTTTAGCTATCAAGATTGGAAAATTATATCTTCCTTGAAAACTGTTAGCTATTTCAGATAATGGCGTATTTTCTGGATATTCTTTTATTAAACCATCTTTATACTCGATTTTAATCATTTTATCCATTTGCATCACCTATTCTTAAAACATTATATCAAAAAAAAAAAATTTTGTCATTTATTTTATTGAATAATTTTATACTTTACAACCTATTATATTAAATAGGAGATGATTTTATGCTTATACCGACAATTATAGAAAAAACTAATAATAGTGAAAGAGCTTATGATATTTATTCAAGGTTATTAAAAGATAGAATTATTATATTAACTGGCGAAATTGATGATAATACCGCCAACATTGTAGTCGCACAATTATTATATTTAGATAGTATAAACAATAATGATATTAGTTTATACATAAATAGCCCAGGAGGTAGTATTACCGCTGGGATGGCTATTTATGACACGATGAATTTTATAAAAAGTGATGTATCGACTATTTGTTTAGGCATGGCTGCCTCAATGGGAGCTTTCTTATTATCTAGCGGAGCCAAAGGAAAAAGATACTGTCTACCTAATAGCGAAGTTATGATACATCAACCTTTAGGAGGAGCAAATGGGCAAGCAACCGAAATTAAAATAGCAGCAGAACACATTTTAAAAATAAAAGAAAAATTAAATAAAATTTTAGCTT
>CALVKO010000061.1 GCA_944332725.1 uncultured Bacilli bacterium | reverse complement strand
AAAAAAGTCATAAAATTCTTTAAATTTATGACTTTTTAACTTTGACATTTTTATGACTTTCTATTTTAACATTTACAATAAAGGTTATTTAAAAAAAACAGGTATAAATGATGAACAAATAATAAGTATAAATTTTGAAGATCCAAATGAAATGATATATGATGATTGGAAAGAGTTATATAATAATATAGAAAAAAAACTAATTAAAAATAAAAAAAATTATATATTTCTAGATGAGGTACAAAAAATAAATGGTTTTGAAAATGTTGTTGATGGATTATATATAAAAGATAATGTTGATATATATATAACTGGATCTAATTCATATATGTTATCTAGTGAACTTGCTACTTATTTAACTGGAAGATATATGGAAATACATATGTTACCTTTATCTTTTAAAGAATTTTATTCGGTTTATAATTTTAATAATGAAAACCAAGCATATCAAAAGTATATAGAATATGGTGGATTTCCATATTTAATAAATCTTGATAATGATGAGAGTTTAATATCTAACTATTTAGACGGCGTATATAATACTATTCTTATGAAGGATGTAGTAAGTAGAAACAAAGTAAATGATATAACATTATTAGAAAGTGTTAATAATTTTTTATTTGATAATATTGGACAGTTTACATCGATAAATAAGATAAGTAATACATTAAATTCTAATAATAGAAGTAATTCTGTTAATACTATTGAAAATTATACAAGGTATATTTTAGATAGTTATTTAATGTATAGAGTGCCTAGGTATGATATAAAAGGAAAAGAATTATTAAAGACTAACGAAAAATATTATGCTTGTGATATGGGATTAAGAAAACATATAATAGGTGGAATAAGGGATGCTGGAAGTATTTTAGAAAATATAATTTATTTAGAATTAAAAAGGAGAAATTATAATATATGATAGTGTGAAAAGTTTTATGGAAAACTAGGCACATTAGAAGAAAAAATATTAAGATGAAAATCTTGATATAAATCTATCAAAAAAAGATAGAAAAATGATCTTTGACAATAGAATTAATAAAATAAAGCATGCTAAAAACAAGTTAAGATTATAAATTTTAAAAAATTAACTTAACAATAAATGTTAGAATATTTATAACCGAGATTTAATAGTTCAATCCATTTGTTAGGCATATTAGAAATACTTTTAAGTTCATCAAGTTGAACTGGAGTATTCCAATCTAAAGCCTTATTTGGCCTTAAAAAATTGTTATAAGTGGAAAATAAGACCATATATGAGTTGGCATTATCAAGAGAAGTAAAACCACCTTTAGGACGATAATGATACTTTAAAGTACGATTAAAACGTTCGATGATTTGCTTTTGACTTCTATATTCTTTAGAAATATTATCTTGATTTGTAAGACCAATAACCTGATAAAGCTTAAAAGGAAGACCATTTTGAGTCCAATACTGAACTGCAACGTTGTAAATGGGATTACCATCAGAAATAACTTTTAAAGATTCTGGTAATGTATCATATTTAACTAAAGTTGAATAAGCAGCTTTAATTGAAGACAAAGAATCACGCTTATCAAAAACACGATAAGAAGTAACAATTTTTTTGTTAGCATCAAACCAAAAGAAGATGTAATTTGTTTTACCTAAAACTTTGATGTAAGTTTCATCAGCAGCAATCGTATCAGATAAGTCATAAGGATAAAATTCAAGCAAAGGATGAACAATAGAAGAAGCCGCTTTACAATAATTTTCGACTGTTTTATAAGAGATATAAACCTCATGTATATCTCTGAGAATAGAAGCAGTTTGCCGATAACTTAAGCCATAATTAACATGATAAGTAAGACAAAGCCCAATGATATATTGAGAAGAATAAGCTTTTGATAAATCAATTGGTGAATGAATAAAGTCACGATAATCTTTTTGTAGAGCAGGAAAATCAATGTTGAATTTACGATAGATGTAACGAAGTTTAATCTTTTCAGGATGTTCTTGGTATAATTTTTTGTCGTGAGCCTTTAAGGAAGACTTGTTTTTTAGGTAAAATGGGCAATTATTGTTAGGACATCTATAAACATCAAAATCATCACGATGATGAGTTAAAGTAAGTAGATATCTACAATGAGGACATTTTAAAACAACATCATCGCCTTTAGAATGAATAGAAAAGAGATAGGAACAAACCTTACATTCAAATTGATTTTGTTTTCCAGTATTATCATAAAGATACTCTTTAGGAGCCCCACAGCAAGGACACTTAACATCAATAGAGATAGATTTACCATTACGACGTTTAATAGGCTTAATGTTATTATCTTTAATTAGTTGCTTGTAATCTTTATGTTCCATTTTAACAAAAGGCTCTATTAGAGCAGGATCATCAACGTTAAATAAACGGTATTTAACATCTTCAGGCTTATCATCAAGATGATTAATTTCATCAACTTTAATGAATTGTGAAAGAAAAATAATAATTTTCCAAATAAATTTATTAATTCTATTTAAAAAAGTAATAATAAATGATATAATTTTAAACATGACAGATACCTCGTTTCTATGATTGTTTATGATAAAATCATTATAACGAAATCTGTCATTTTTTGATAGATAAAAAAGACATTTTCTATAAAAGAATTCCCTAAAAAAGAGGGAAAAAGAAAAATATAGAAAAACGTCTTATAAATAAAGGAAAAAACGAGTAGTAGTGTATAAAAGATTGCACACTACCTAATATATATGTAGGTAAATTTAATGATAAAAAAGTTGATTTTGTTATAAAAAATAATGATGGTTTAAAATATATTCAAGTTAGTTTATCAGTAAGAGATGAAAAAACATTAAAAAGAGAATTAGAACCTTTAGAAGTAATCAATGATAATTATCCAAAATACTTAATAACTTTAGATTATGATACATTAAATTATAATGAAATAAAACAAATAAGTGCTTTAGATTTTTTATTAGGAAGAATTGATATATAATTTAAAAAAAATGTTTATTTTTAAAAATAATATGATATAATATTAATGGCTTTTTTAAACCGTTTACATTCGGGGATTGCTATTAAATAGAAAATGTAAATAAACACAGATATGAATTTTTATGCCGAGTGCTTAGTAATAAGTGGTGTAATTTTGAAATATCTCGAAGTAATAACAAAAGGAGGAATATAAATGACAGTTGTGTCAATGAGTTATTTACTTGAAGCTGGTGTTCATTTTGGACATCAAACAAAAAGATGGAATCCTAAAATGAAGGAATACATCTATACTTCTAGAGATGAAATCTATATTATCGATTTACAAAAAACAGCTAAAAAAATCGATGAAGCTTATGCAGCATTAAAAGAAATCGCTGCAAATGGTGGTAAAGTTTTATTTGTTGGTACTAGAAAACAAGCTCAAGAAGCTATTAAAGAAGAAGCAATTAGATCAAATTCTTATTATGTAACTGAAAGATGGTTAGGGGGAACTTTAACTAATTTCAAAACAATTAGAAGAAGAATTAGAAGATTAGAAGAAATCGAAAAAATGGAAGCTGATGGAACATTTGATTTATTACCTAAAAAAGAAGTTATCGGATTAAAGAAAGAATATGCTAAATTAGATAACTTATTATGTGGTATTAGAGAAATGACTAAATTACCTCAAGCTTTATACATTGTAGATCCTTCTAAAGAAGAAATTGCTATAAGAGAAGCAAGAAAATTAAATATTCCAGTATTTGGAATTGTTGATACTAATTGTGATCCTGATATGGTTGATTACGTAATACCTGCTAATGATGATGCTATTAGAGCCGTAAAATTAATTACAAGTGTTATGGCAAATGCAATTATCGAGGCTAATGGTGGTGAAATAATCGATTATGCTAGTGATAAAAAAGAAGAAAATGCTACTGAAGTTATGCAAAAAGCTTTAGAAACAGTTAAAAAAAGAGAAGAAAGACCAAAAAAAGAAACAAAACCATTTAAAAAAGATTTTAAGAAAAAAGATTTCAAAAAGAAAGAAGTAAAAAAAGAAGAAGTAAAAAAAGAAGAAGTAAAAGAAGAAACTAAGACAGTTGAATTAGATTCTATGACTGTAGCTGAATTAAGAGAATTAGCTAAAGAAAAAGAAGTTAAAGGTTATTCAACTATGAAAAAAGCTGAATTATTAGAAGCTTTAAAATAAGGAGAGATAATAATGATAAGTGCTAGTTTAGTAAAAGAATTAAGAGAAGCAACTGGTGCTGGTATGCTTGATTGTAAAAAAGCCTTAGAAGCCACAAATGGTTCTATAGATGAAGCTATCAACTGGTTAAGAGAAAAAGGAATTAGTAAAGCCGCTAAAAAAGCAGACAGAATTGCTGCTGAAGGTTTAGCCGCTACTTTAATAGATGGTAATAATGCTGTTATCGTTGAAGTTAATTCAGAAACAGATTTTGTTGCTAAAAATGAAGAATTTAAATCATTAGTAGATACTATTTTAAAAGCTATTATTGATAATGATGTTGAAACTAATGAAGATGTTTTAAAATTAAATGTAGAAGATGGTACTATCGAAGATTTAATTATTAGTAAAACAGCTAAAATTGGTGAAAAATTATCATTTAGAAGATTTAAAAAATTAACTAAAAATGATAATCAAGTGTTTGGTTCTTATCTACATATGGGTGGAAAAATTGCAGTATTAGTAACTTTATCTGATACTAATCTAGAAGTTGCTAAAGATGTTGCTATGCATGCTGCTGCTATGAGACCTACAGTTGTAAGAAGAGATGAATTAACTAAAGAAGTAGTAGATAATGAAAGAGAAGTTCTTAAAAAACAAGCTATGGAAGAAGGTAAACCTGCTAATATAGCTGAAAAAATGGTTGAAGGTAGATTATTAAAATTTTATCAAGAATCTTGTTTAGAAGAACAATCATTCGTTAAAGATGATAGTATTAATGTTTTAACTTATGTTAAGAATAATGGTGGTACTATTGATAATATGGTTAGATTCGAAGTTGGCGAAGGAATGGAAAAAAGAGAAGATGATTTCGCTAGCGAAGTTGCAAAACAAATGGGAGCATAAGCTCCTTTTATTTTGAATTTAATTATGCTATTACATTCAAAATACTTAAATAAAAAACAAGTTTTTAAATAAATATACTAAAAAAGGGTAGAATTCCCC
>CALVKO010000060.1 GCA_944332725.1 uncultured Bacilli bacterium | reverse complement strand
TAAAATCACTTGTTACATATGGCTTTGTAAAACTCGTTTCAGACTTTAATATAAATGAAATTTGTTCTTCTATTGAACTTAAAAAAATCTTTTTTAATATTTCTTCTTTATTAATATCGTTTACAGAAACATTTTTCGATATAATTTTATAATAAACATTTGCCCACTCAACTTTTTTTGTTTCATTATTTCTTATTTTTACACCTATCATCAAAGATAAATTTCCACTTTCATAAAATGAAATAGGATAATTTTCTAAACCTACATAATATTCTAAACTATAGTTATTCAATTTTGTTATAGTATTTTTATTTATAATCGTTTCTATTGCTGCTAGATAATATATTTTTTCTTGCATATTCATCCTACTTCAATATCTTTATTTTAGACTTTTCTTTTATATCTTCATTAGTTCTTTTTAATTCTAATAAAATTTGCTCTTTCACTTCATTAGGAATAAAACCTCCCAATTTAATTGAAGCAAATGATGAATTATTATTAATCAAACCATTAAAACCATCAGCATGAAATATTTGTTGTGGCATTTCTTCTAAAAATTCATCAAAATCACAAATTATTCCAGATGTTAAATAAGGATGTTCCAAAATAACATTTTCATCTTTTAAAATAAAATTAATTTGTTCATAAATAGAACCATTTAAAATCCTACAAAATATTTTTTTAGAATTTTCTGTAACAATATTTTTTTCGAGGATTTTATAAAACAAATTAATCCATTCTACTTGATTTGTTGTTTTGTTTCTTAGTTTGACTCCTAAAACAAGAGCCGAACTAATATTTTCTTCATTAAAAAATGGAGTATGAGTACTTAATTTTAATAAATATTCCAATTGATAATTACCTAAATCAGTTTTATCCTTTTTATTTATAATAGATTCAATAGCTGCTAAATAATATATTTTTTCTTTCATAAAATCACCAAAATAATTATATCACAAATCAATAAAAAAAGATAAAAAACTATTTAGTAGGATAAACACTTACTTGTTTTTTATCTTTTCCAACTCTTTCAAATTTAACATATCCATCTATTTTAGCATAAACAGTATCATCAGAACCAATTCCAACATTAACGCCTGGATATACTTTAGTTCCTCTTTGACGATATAAAATAGATCCACCTGTTACGTACTCACCATCACTTGCTTTAGCACCTAATCTCTTAGATATTGAATCACGGCCATTTTTAGTAGAACCTTGTCCTTTTTTGTGAGCAAATAATTGTATATTTAATTGCATCAATTTTAACACAATTAACACCTCCTTATTTCTATATATTTAGGGTATTGTTTTTTTAAATCTTCTAATAAACTAATTAAATTAATTATCAATTTATTAACTATTTCATTATCTTTAATAATATCAATAATAACACCATCAGTATCACTATATTTAATTGCTTCATTATCAATTCTTAATATAGCATTAACTGTAGTAATTACCATTGATGATACGGAAGCACAAACTATGTCTTTCCCTAATTCATCATAATTAGCGTGTCCCTTTATTACTATTTGTTTTTCTTTAATATTTACTTTAATCATTATTTTTCAATTATTTTTTTAATTTCCACTTTAGTATAAGGTTGACGATGTCCTTGTGTTTTACGGTATTTTTTCTTAGGATTATATTTAAATACTTTAATTTTTTTATCTTTACCGTGTTTAACAACTTCACCCTTAACTGTTACATTACTTAAATAAGGATGTCCAGGAACGCCATTAATCATTAATACTTTGTCAAATGTTACTTCTTTACCAGCTTCAACATCTAATTTTTCAACATAAATAACTGATCCTTCTTCAACATAGTATTGTTTTCCACCTGTTTCAATTACTGCTTTCATTTTTTACCTCCTTTAATCTCAGACTCGCCATTAAGGTGATTACTCTTTAAACCTTTTCTGTGCGGTTGTAGAGAGGTCTCTACACAGTTCTTAATTTTAGCATACTTCCCTTTATTTGTCAAACAATTTTTTAATAATTTCTTTTTCAGTATAAAATTTATTATTAATATTAAAAATATGCTTAGTTTGTTTTTTCATATTTGTTACATTTTTTATAATCTTATGCTTTTTATAATTGTTATTATTTAGGTATCTTTCTAATAAAAATTTATTAAAATAATATTTATGCTTAATAATTTCTTTAAACAGTTCAATTATTATAAAAATTAAAATTAAAGATATATCTATTTTATATAAACATATTAAAACAATAAATATAAAAGATAAAATAATACTTAACATATGGCTTAATTTATATGGTAAAAACAAATTAAACAAAACATTAAATATTTTACTACCATCTAAAGGATAAATAGGTAATAAATTAAATAGTAGTATTGCTATATTATAATAATTAAATATTTCATTATCTTTATATAGTAAATAAAATATAAATTGAAATAAAGGACCTAATATGGCTATTATAAATTCTTCTTTCAAGGATTTATCAATATTTTCATTAAATATCGTAATACCACCAAATGGCAATAATATTATCTTTTCAATCTTCCATTTAAAAATTAAGGCACCTACAATATGACCTAATTCATGGACAATTATTATCGAACTAAATATAATAAAATTTTTAAAATTGCCTGTTAAAAAGCAAATTAAACCTGTTATATAAAATAAAAAATGAATTTTAAATGTATTCTTGGTAATCAACTACCTCACCATCTTTAGTAAATACTAAATATAAACTACTATTAGATACGCCTATTAAACTACCTTCTTTTATATAATCATAAAGTTTTAAATTGATTTCTTTTAAATTTGAATACCATAAATCGATACCATTTTCCTGTTGAATAATAATTGTGTTACCATATCCTTCCTTTTCGCCAATAAAAATTACTATTCCAGAATCAAGGGCAGGAACTAAATAATCATCATCAACTGTTAAAGCAACACCATCTTTATATTTATTTTTTTCTTTATAATTTAATTTTTCATTAAAAACAGGAGTTACTTCTTCAAAATATTTGCTAAAAGGTAATGAGGAACCAAATTTACTCTCATACCATTTATTTATGCTAGCAAAATTAATATTGTCATTATAAACATATTTGTAAAAAATTGTTTTAAATTGATTATTTTTTAATAAAATTAATGTAATTATAGTTAAAACAACTAAAATTAAAAACTTTAATGCTGTGGATTTTTTTATCATATTTTTTCACCTAAATAAATATATGATATTATTAAGAACAAAAGTCAAATAAATTTGACTGCATCTAATCTCACGATTAGATATTTCTCCTTCTTCGGTGGCTTTTGCTTTTTCCTCCAGAGACTAATTTCCGATAGTCGCTACCGTACTTGTTTTTATTTATTTTATTTGCAGTGAAATTTTTTTGAGGTTTGTTCATGTAAATAACTTAGTATTATTTATTAAACCTTCCCACATTATATTTATTGCTGCATTTATATCTCGATCATTTTCATTGTTGCATTTTGAACATGTCCATTTTCTTTTGCTCAAGTCTTTCATTTCTTTATTTTTGGCATTGCAATGACTACATATTTGGCTACTTGAATAATATGTATTTATTTGATAAAAATGTTTATTTTGCCACTTGCTTTTATATTCTAATTGTCTTATTATTTCACTTAAACTTGCATCAGCAATATATTTAGACATTTTCTTTTTTTCTATTAATTTTTTTGTTTGTAGGTTTTCAGTTATTATTAAGTCGTTACTATTTACTATTTCTTTTGTTATTTTATGTATTATGTATTTTCGTGCATTTTTTAATTTTTTATATGTTTCTTTTATTTTATTTTTTACTTTATAATAATTTTTACTTCCTTTTTCTTTTTTACTTAACCATTTTTGTAAGTTTTTTATCTTGTTTTCATATTTGTTGATATATTTTTTGTTTTCATATTTTTCACCAAAACTTGTTATTACTAAATCTTTTACTCCTAAATCTATTCCAACTATTGTTTTTGGTATTATATTTTTTTCTTCTAAATCTTCCTCATATAACACTGATACATAATATCTATTTATTTCTTTACTTATTGTCGCATTTATTTTTCTTCCTTTTATTTCTTTTGTTTTTCTATAGCCTCTTATTTTTATATCTTTTAATTTTGGTAATGTTATTGTTTTATTTATTAAATCTAATTTAATATTTTCATATATCTTATTTTTATAATTATTTTTTATATAGTTTGTACGATAACTATTTTTACTGTATTTATCTTTATATTTTGGATAATGTTTGGTTCTATAAAAATTTTTAAAAGCTGTTTCTAAATCAAATATAGTTGTTCTTAATGCCATGACATCTACTTCCATTAACCATGGATATGTTTGTTTTAGAAATGGTAATTCTTTTATACATTCTTTTTTCGATTTAGTTATTTTATTTTCTTTATATAGTTTTTCTTTTTCATATAACATTGTGTTATAAACAAATCTAGTACACCCTAAAGTTTTGTTTATTAATTCTTGTTGTTCTTTATTTGGATATAATCTAAATTTATATGCTTTATATATTTTCATTTTATCACCACCATGATTAAATTTTATCACACATACATATGTTCGTCAATATACTTATTTAAATTTTGCAAACAATTTTTAATTATATTAAATATAACAAAAATGTGTTTAAGATCTATTATACTGTTAGAAGTTGATTTTATATTTTATTATATTAAGTCGAATTACAGTTCATTACGTCTGCCCAAAATGTAAAAACAAATTTAAGGCTCCTATTGAAGCAGTCTTAGAATTTGAACAAGAAGATGAATGGAATGGTTTACCTATTTCTACACCACCTTACATTATTTGTTCAAAATGTAATTTTAACAAATGTGTACCTATTGATTATGTATCTAAACGCGGTTATCATCATAAATATATTGAAAAATAAAAGTTAATAAATTGTTAATTACAAGCAAGATTTTATCTTGCCTTTTTGCGTATAGCAAACTACCACGTGTTTTGACTTTTGCTCTATAACTTTCCTATTATACAAAAAAAGTTTAATTTCTTAAACTTTCAATCTGTTCTTTTGCTAATTTAGTTACTCTACTTATTGTTTCTAAATCCATATTTAATTCTAACATTTCTTTAGCCACTTCAATTTTATTTTGTTCGATTCCTTGAGTGATTCCTTGTTGTTTGCCTTGGTTAAGTCCCTTTTCATACATTACTTCTTCATATTGTTTTTGTTCCTCTTCGCGGCTTATCCAATCTACTACAAACTCATCATTATTTGCTTTTATTACTTCTTCTTTAAAATTATTCACTATCTCACTCTT
>CALVKO010000059.1 GCA_944332725.1 uncultured Bacilli bacterium | reverse complement strand
GGAATTCTACCCTTTTTTAGTATATTTATTTAAAAACTTGTTTTTTATTTAAGTATTTTGAATGTAATAGCATAAAAAAAGTATTGAAATCAATACTTGTAAACTTCGATAACTGGTCTAATACCTAATGTTTCAATACTTACATCAGTTATTTTTATATCATTCTTAACAACACTCCAAGCATAAAATGATTTACTTGTAGCAGTACTTAACCAATAACCAGAACTATTACTTAAATTATCATATAAATAATTTTTATCTTTAAAATTATAAACATCATTATAACTAGGTAATGTTGCTCTTAATTTTTCGTAAATATCAGTATATGCCTTATCTTTATTTTCATCACTTATTTTAATAGTTCTTTCTTCTAAATTAGTCCAATTTTCTGTTTCATTTTTTAAATATGTTAAAGCTTCTGTAGGACCTTCTAAATTATCTGATGGAGCATAAACAATATTATTAACTAAATTTTCTGCCATTATTAATTTTACTTTTTCGCCATCATCTTTTAAAACATAAAATTTATATATATCAACATCGTTTACTTGAATTAATAAAGGGGTCCCAGGTTCACAAATGCCTTCATTTACACAATTATCAATTTCTGTTATATTCATATTTAAATCAATTGTCGCTAAATCTTTTAATAATATTCCCTTTTCAATTTCTATTTTTTGATTTTTTATAGTTTCATATAAATTATTATATTCATCAGTATTTTGGTCGTATATTTTATCATAAAAATAATAACTACCAATATCATTTATAGAACATTTATGTAACAATATTTTATTTTCATTAGAATAATATATTTCTTGACAAGATACTAATGAATCTAATTTTGAATTAAGCCAATCAGTATCAATTTTAGTTGTTTCTAATAAATAATTATTATTTTTAATTGTAGATAGAACTTGATTACTATAATCTCTTAAGGTATTTTCATAAGGATTAGTTTCCACTTTTTTTAAATATTCATTATAAACATAATACCCAACAAATATTATTAATATTAAAGTTAAAATAACACTTAGTTTTTTCATACTATCACCAATATAATAATATCATATTTTAAACTCTTATTCAATACAAAATAAAAATTCTATATAAATAGAACTTTTAATTATTATAATATTCTTCAATAAGTGAATTGAATATTTCACTATTTTCATTAATTTGTGTATTTTTAAAATTTTCTTTACGATTATTATTAATATCTATGAAATTCATCACTATTACAACAAATCCAATAATAACTATCAAAAATATAAAGACAAAAACCACTAGATAACCTATTCCTACACCTTTTAAAATTTTTGAATCCTTTTTTGAATCATCTTCGACATATCTTTCTTCTTCCGGAATATATTTTTCATCTACTCCAATATATTCAGCATTTTTTTTCATAACTAATCCTCCACAACCACAGCCGTACCAGTAGCTACAACTAATAACATAACACCATTTTCATTTACACTAATTGTTTCAACATCAATTTTTATTCCCACTAAACCATTAGCCCCGATTTTTTTAGCTCTATCCATCATTTCTTTTACCGCATCGGCTCTAGCATTAACAATTTCTTCTTCATACTCTTTAGATCTACCACCAACAAAATTAGTAATACTCGCTAAAAAATCTTTAGTAAAATTAATTCCATTTACTACTTCACCAAACACAATTCCACGATATTCTTTAATATTTTTTCCTTCTAATGTAGAAGTTGTCGACATCAACATAAAATCACCTTTCTAAATATCTCTTTTTACATTCTTCAATTAATTTTAAAGCCTTATCAGTATCATAATAATCATAGACTTTTACTTCAATATTTTGTAATGTTTTATAATTTTGAAAAAAATTTTTTATTTCTTCTAATGTAAAATTAGATAAATCATTTAAACATTTTACTTCATTATATCTTGGATCTACATTAACAACAGATATTAATTTATAATCTTCATGTCCATTATCAATAACTGATAAGTAACCAATTACACGTGCTGGAACAATACATCCGGGAAAAGTTGGTTCTGAAGATATTACTAATATATCTAAAGGATCACCATCATTAGCTAAAGTATTTTCAATATAACCATATTCCGCGGGATAACTCATAGCAGAATATAATACTCGATCTAATTTAATACGATTAGATTTTTTATCTATTTCAAATTTATTCTTTGTTTTTAAAGGTATTTCTATTACCGCATCTACTACATTATTCATTTATACACTCCTTAAAATTTTTAATAAATTCATTATAAGCCTTAGTTTCTAATTTTAAATCATATTTTAATTTTTTATTAGTTAAATCGTTTAAAAATTGTTTAACTAATTCTGGATTTCTAACTAAAATTGGACCTAATATATAAGTACCATAAAAATTGTTATATCTAATTATATCTGCATCAGAATATTTACTATTATAACTATTGTTATTGATAAATCCTAATATTTTATTATGATATACTTCTTCCATTTTTCTTTTACCTTTAGTAACTTCATAATCAAATATATTTAATCCTTTATTATCTTCTATTTTTTTACCAAATATATCAACACTATTACCAGTTACTAACATAAATTTATTATCCTCAATATATTTCTTTATATCTTCTTTATATTTAGATAAATGTTTTAAAGCAATTAGCAAATTATCTTCAGTACCAGACCCGATATATACTAAATCATACTTATCAAATTCTAATTCATCATCTAAAGATAAATACAATATTTCATGTTTTATTTTATTATATTTTAATATATTACTAATTATTTTAATATTTCCAGATTCTCCATATAAATTAAGAAAATCATAATATAAATAAGCAATTTTCATAATAAACCTCTTTCTTTTAATTGATCAATATATAAATAATTTAAATCAAAATATAATAAACAATATAAATCTCCTTTAGCATGCTTTAAACAGTAATCTAATGAATTATTATAATCTAAACAATATAAAAACTTTTTAGGATCAATATTGGCTGTTTTTAGTCTAACGGCTAAATCATAAGCAAATGGACCTATTAAAATTATTTTTTCAATGCTTTTATCTTTTAATAATTCAAAATTAATATCATATAACCAAGATATATCTTTTAAATCATATCTACCACTTATTCTAGTAAATCCGATAGCAACTGTTTTATTTCCTTTTTCTTTACTTACATATTCTAATGATTGATTATACGATAAAGGTGTTTCATTTTTACTTAATAATAAAGTGCCTTTATTATTTTTTACCTTAAATTCATTTAATCTTTTTACTTTCGTTGATAAATTATTTAAAGATTCAACAATCTTTTCTTTAGCAACATTATCTACTCTTGCTGTAGCATAACTTACTAAAATATTATAAGCATTATATAATGCTGTATTATTTAATTTTATAGTTTCATCTTCTATCTTTAACGTTTTATTTAATATTCCTTCATAATCACAATTTGGCCTATTATAATCATTATTTGGACAATGATAATAACCTAAATTGCCATAATTAAAATAATCAAATATTAATTTTTTATGACATTTTGGACAATATGCTAAATCTAAGGTATCTATTTTATTTTTCTTAGTTGAATATTTATTTTCTTTTAAACCATAATAAGTAATTTTATTTTTTTTATTCAAACCAAACTTTGTTACTAATGGATCATCGGCATTTAAAATTAAATGTGTTTTTTCATCTATACTTTTATCTATCTCTTTAAACACTAACTCAAAATGACCATTTCTAGCAAGTTGGTCCCTAGATAAATTATTGATAATAAAATATTTAGGAGTAATAAATTTAAATACTTCTTTAACATATCTTTCATCAACTTCAATAATCAAAACATCAACTTTAGTTTTACCATTTATTTTACTTGCCTCTATTATCGCACTAGCAACACCATCAATTAAATTAGATCCTTTTAAATTAGCCATAACCTTATAACCACTATGTTTATATATTTCATATAAAGTCCCCGCTACACTAGTTTTACCGGTTGTACCAGTTACAAAAATTGTTGTTTTTGGCATTTCAAAATAATTTAAAATATTTTTATTTAATTTTAAGGCTAATTTACCAGGAAAAGATGTACCTCTTCCTAATTTATGTAATATAAAATAAGATAGTTTAGATAATATAATTATAATACTATTCACTTTTAATCACCTAAATATATTATACCATTATTTATAATAACTACTTTAATTATTTACATTTTTTGACAAGAAAAAAGTCATTTTTCAATGACTTTTTAAACATTAAATGTTTCTGTATATTCAATACCATTTACTGTGTATGTTACTTTTACAGTTTTAGCATTTGATGTAAGTACATACCATTCATTTCCAACTTTATCATTCCAAGCCCCGTTTTCTGCATCTTTTTCTTTGCCATTTACTTCAACTTTTAAATTAGTTACAGCATTGTTGAAATTAATATTTACTTTATCTCCAAAGATTCCCCATGAGTCTTTACTAACAGTTACAACAGTTTTATCATAAACTTTGTGACCATCTAAATGCCATCCATCAGCTTGATATTTTAATACATACCATTCAATAGTATAAGCTCCACCTTCATCAACACCATGATTAATTTCATTTAATGCATCTTTAGTAGATTGCGCTAAATATTTGAATACTTCTTCTTCACCTAAACCAATGATAACTGGATCAACACCATTTCTAATGTCATTAACTTGTTCTTCAGTTAATCCACTAACATTAATAGTTAAAGATACTTTATTACCTTCTTCATCTTCTAAAGCGTTGTAATAATAATCTGTTGGATAACCTTCACCATCTAAAGGTCTTACATATTGAGGCTTTAAAATATATGCATATGTACCACTTGCTTGTTGTTCTAAATAAATTGGTTTAATTGTAGCATCAGAAGTTACATTTGTATAATTTCCTGACCAACCATTAAATACATAAATCTTTCCATTTGCTTCATATTCTTTAGTGATATTAGGTTCTTTAGCACTTTCACCTTTTTTAATTTCTTGAGTAGAAATAACTTGATTATCTTTATCTAAAAATTTAATTGTAAAATATACTGGTTTTACTTTAATTGTTACTTCAATACCTTCAACTACATTATAGTTTTTAGTATCTTCTGGCGTATATGTAACAGTAGTTTTATATTCTCCTTCTGTTAAAACTTTTGTAGTATTTTCTTCAAAAGTAAATCCTTCTGGTAATTCTATATCACCTAAAGTTTGACCTTCATTAGCTTCTAAATTAGAAGGAATAGTATAACTTGGTGTCGCCTTAGTAATTTCATAATCATATGTTGAATTAGTTAATTTATAATTGCCATCAGAAGTTACAGCTACTGCTGTATATGTTCCAGCATCTATAGAATTTCCAGCTTTTACAGCAATACTTATTTCAACACCTTCTGCTGTTGCAGTTGGTATTTGTTTTTCTCCATTATATGTAAATGTTGTTTCATTCCATTTTACATTTACTTCTTTTGAACTAATAGTCATTGTTGCTGTTAATGTAACTTCACCACTATAGTTTCCTGCACCTGTTATAATTGCTTTTACTTCATATGTGCCTACATTTATTTTATCATTATTTTCATAGTCTACTGTAAATCCTTCTGGTAAATTATTTACTGATAATGATTTTGTTGTTCCATCATATGTA
>CALVKO010000058.1 GCA_944332725.1 uncultured Bacilli bacterium | reverse complement strand
GTATAATATATCAAAAAATATAATAGAAAGGGATCAATCTAATAGATTAATATTTCTATAAGATTGATTATACGTGAAATTTATGAAGAAAATTTCAAAATATAAAGTTGATTTTTGGATATTATTAATTTTGTTTATTTTTATAATCATAAGTTTAATTACCATTAATAGTGCGGAAATATTAATATCAAATAATACATTAGTTTATAAACAATTATTATGGTATATAGCAGGGTTTATTATTGCTTATTTTATAATGTTTATTGGTAATGATTTTATCTATAAAAATATATGGATTTTTTATATTATAGGAATTATATCATTGTTAGGATTATTACTATTTGCTGATCCTATTAATAATGCAAAATGTTGGTTTAGTATTCCTGGTATTGGTACTATTCAACCTAGTGAATTTATGAAAGTAATTTTAATTATTACATTAGGAACTATGATTCATAAATTTAATGATGAATTTAATAATCCAAGTGTTTTAGAAGAATTTAAATTTTTAATAAAAATTGGAATTGTTGTTTTAATTCCTAGTATTTTAACTTTTTTACAACCTGATACTGGAGTTGTACTTATATATTTATTAATTACTATCGTTATGTTATTTATATCAGGAATTAGATATCGTTGGTTTGTTATTTTATTCTCTGTTATTATTTTATTTATTGTTTTAGTTTTAGGAATTTACTTCATCAATACTGATTTATTTATTAATATATTTGGTACCGACTTTTTTTTAAGAGTTGATAGATTACTAGATTGGTCAAATAGTAGTGGTTATCAATTAGAAAATGGCATTACTAGTATTGGTTCTGGTGGCTTAATTGGAATGGGAATTAATAACACACCTATTTATTTTCCCGAACCACAAACAGACTTTATATTTGCTGTATATGCTAATAATTTTGGTTTTATAGGTGTCTTATTATTATTAGGACTAATTGCTTTTTTTGATATAAGGCTAATTTTAATTGCCTTAAGAAATACCAATTTAACCAATAAATATATTATATCAGGTATTGTAGGAATGCTTATATATCAACAATTTCAAAATATAGGAATGACTTTTGGTATTATGCCAATAACAGGAATTACTTTACCATTTATAAGTTATGGTGGTTCTTCTTTATTAAGTTATATGATTATGATGGGAATTGTATTTAACATATCAAACGAGACAATTAGATATACAAATTGACAATTATATTTATTTATGGTAACATATAGCCACTTAAAGAGGTGAATTTATATGGTTGATTTTCAAAATAGAAAAAAAGTTTATATTTTATGCGGTAAAGAAGAATATGCCACTGTTTGGGAACATTTACATGAAATTATTAATGTTCAAGAAGAAGAATTAATTATCCCTTATGATTTTATGGAATATGAAAAAATTGATGAAAAAATAGAACAACAAGCAAATGGTGCAATTAACATATCTTTACAAAATGAATTAATTGCAACATATTTAAATCAATGGTTTAATAGAAAACTAAGTCACTTTAAACTTTTTGCACCTATGGCTAGTGAAATTATTATTGTTAAAAATGGTAATTGTTATGGTATTGATTTAGAAGAAAAAAGGCAAGAAATTAATCATTGTAATAATTTAAAAAATAAAACTATTAGAGTTATTGATATGAAACAATTAACACATCAAAAAACTCTTAAATAGTTTTTTTTGTATAAAAAAAAAACAACTATTCTTCAGTTGTTTTAACTACTTCTTTGTTTTTGTAAGTTCCACATTTTGGACATACTCTATGTGGTTTAATCATTTCACCACATTTTGGACATTTAACTGTTGTATTAGCATTTATAACATAATGAGTTCTTCTTTTACGTCCACGAGTTTTACTAACTTTTCTAAATGGTACTGCCATTTATAACACCTCCCTATAATAAATCTTTTAACTTTTCTAATTCAGGATTAATTCTTTCTTCCTTATCAGTTATAAATTTCCAGCCTTCGCCTTCTTTTTTTACATCCGATAAATCTTCATTTACAACTTTAAGGGGAATTTCCATTAATATATTTTCCCATATTATTGGAAAAATATCAATAGTATTTTGATTATTTTCGATATTTTCTTCTAAAAATTCATCTATTTCATCATCTAAATCAATAGAAAATGGATATTTTGTTGGTTTCAAACTAATTGAGCAAGGCAAAATCATCATTCCATTAATATTTAATTTTAAATGATAGTTCTCTATTCCATTAGTTATTTCGCCTTTTATTTTAACATCATTTAATTCAATTATATTAGTATTTTTTAATTGTTCTTTACTAAATGAATAATTTAAATCAATTAAAGTTTTATCATCAATACCACTTTTTAATCTTGTAATATCAATATTCATTTGAATCACCTAATTAATTATACAAAAAAAATTTAAAAAAGTAAATAAATTTGATATAATCTATTTAGGTGATTTTGTATGGTTGGTATTATTTGTGAATATAACCCATTTCATAATGGACATTTATATCATTTAAATAAAGTTAAAGAATTATTTCCAAATGAGATTATTACATTAGTTTTAGTAGGCAACTTTGTTAATCGTGGTGATGTATCAGTTATAAATAAATGGGATAAAACCAAATTAGCATTAGACTATGGAATTGATTTAGTAGTTGAATTACCTTTTATGTTTGCTACTCAATCAGCAGATATCTATGCTTATGGTGCAATCAGCATTTTAGACAATTTAAAATGTGATTATATAGTATTTGGTAGTGAATCAAATGATATAGATACTTTAACTAAGATTGCTAATACAAATGTTAATATTAAAGATTTACTGAAAAAAGGATATAATTATCCTAAAGCTATCGATATTGCTTTAAAAGGAAAATTAAATTTTTCTATTAATACACCTAATGATTTATTAGGTATTAGTTATATAAAGGCGATTAAAAAATTAAATAGTAAAATTAAACCTATTACAATTAAAAGGACAAATGATTATCACAATACTAAAGTAAATGGTGAAATAAGTAGTGCTACTAGTATAAGAAATTTGATTTATGAAAGCAAAGATATATCAAAATATGTACCTAATACTAACTATATTAAAAATATAAATTTAAATGATTTTTATTTAATAATTAAACATAAAATAATGACTGAAGATTTAACAAAATATCAAGATATTGATATCAGTTTAAATAGTTTGCTTAAAAAAAATATATTAAACTCAAACAATGTTGAAGAATTAATTAATAATGTTAAACATAAAAATTATACTTACAACCGAATAAAAAGATGCTTAGTTCATATTTTGTGTTGTTTGGACAAAAAAGATTACAAATTAGATTATATTAGAATTTTAGGATTTAATGATAAAGGGCAAAAATATTTAAATAAAATTAAAAAAGAAGTAAAATTACCTCTTCTTAATAAATATGATAATTATGAATTATTGGTTGACAATATTTATAATTTAATCAGTAAAGATACTAATAATAAGGCTATTTTAAAGAAGTAATATAATTATATACTTCTTTTATTGTGTTATTAAAATTATCAAAATCAACATTAAACCAAGTAACCTTCATCTGATTATTAAACCAAGTATATTGTCTTTTTGCGTACTTTCTACTATTTTGTTTAATTAAATCTAAACATTCTTCTAAAGATTTTTTATTTTCAAAATATGAAAATAATTCTTTATATCCAATTGGCGTCATAACTGCTTTTGTTCTTATATTTGAATCATATATTTTTCTTGCTTCTTCTAATAAACCATCTTTAACCATTCCATCTACTCTTTTATTAATTCTATCATATAAAATATTACGATCAGTAGTTAATCCTATAAATACAGTATCATATAATAATTTATCTGTTTTTTCTTTTTCACTAAATTTTAAGTTATTATTTATACAATAATTTAAAGCCCTAACTAACCTTTTTCGATTATTAATATGAATATCAATATTTTCATCTAATTCTTTTAACTTATTATATATTTCTTCATTAGTTAAATCTTCAAATTGATTATTAACTTCATCATTAAATTTATAGTCATATAATGCTGCTTTAATATATAGTCCTGTACCACCTACTAAAATAGGTGTTTTATTTTTCTTTAATATTTCATTTATTTTACTACGACAATCTTTTTGATAATCATAAACTGTATAATCTTCATCTATATTTTTTATATCAAATAAATGATGAGGAACATTCTCTTTTTCTTCCTCTTTTATTTTAGCAGTTGCAATATCTAAATTTTTATATATTTGTGTACTGTCAACATTTATTATTTCTCCATTTAATAATTTTGCTAATTCAACGCTCATCTTTGTCTTACCTACTGCCGTAGGTCCTAATATAACTATAACCATAAGTCACCTCAAAACCATTATAAAATAAATACATTTATTAGTCAATTAATTCATATTATTAATTAGGTGATTTAATTTGAAAATATGTGTTTATGCAATTTGTAAAAACGAAGAAAAGTTTGTCGATAGATTTTATGAATCTGCAAAAGATGCTGATGGAATTTATGTACTTGATACAGGATCTACGGATGATACAGTTAACAAATTAAGAAGTCATGGTGTTATAGTTGAACAAAAAAAAATAGATCCATGGCGGTTTGATGTAGCAAGAAATTTATCTTTAGATATGATACCAGAAGATTATGATGTTTGTATTGCTTTAGACTTAGATGAAGTTTTAATTAAAGGTTGGAAAGAAATTATATTAAATAATTGGAAAGAAGATACAACAAGATTAAGATATAATTATATTTGGAGTCACGATGAATATGGTAATCCCGCTGTAAATTTTTTATGCGATAAAATTCATAGTCGAAAAAAATATAAATGGGTTAATCCAGTACATGAAATATTAAAATATGATGGAATTGAAAATTATATAACTTGTGAAGATTTAACTATTGAACATTTTCCTGATTCAACAAAGTCAAGAGCAAGTTATTTGTCTTTATTAGAATTAGCAGTTAAAGAAGATCCAAATAATGACCGTAATACTCATTATTTAGGTCGTGAATATATGTTTAAAAAAAGATGGAATGATTGTATCGATACATTAATTAAACATTTATCACTACCTACAGCATTATGGAAAGATGAACGATGTGCATCAATGAGATTTATTGCAAGGAGTTATAAGAATTTAAATCGATTTGAAGAATCAAAGATGTGGCTTAATAAAGCAATTAATGAGGCACCCTATTTAAGAGATCCGTATGTTGAAATGGCTTTATTATGTTATCAACTAAAAGAATGGGATAATGTCATTAAATATTGTAATCAAGCATTAGAAATTAAAACTCATACTAAAAGTTATATTAATGAGCCATTTAGTTGGGATCATACCATATATGATTTATTATCTATTGCCTATTATAATATAAAAGATTATCAAAAATCTTTAGAAAATGTTAATATTGCTTTAGAAATGAATCCATTAGATAAAAGATTAATTAACAATAAACAAATTATAGAAAAATCTTTGACAGATAATTAAAAAAATGATACAATGTATTTGTCAAGGAAACTTGCATATAATAAAAAAAGGAAACATTCAGTTTCGATATGTTGAATGTCTACCTAAATATTTTTAAGTGAGACACTTATTCAAATACGAATGAGTGTCATTTTTTAATATACTAGGAAAGTTCTTTGCAAAATTTTAAATAAATGTATTGACAAACATATGTGTGTATAGTAAAATTTTATTATGGTGGTGATACAATGAAGATATATAAAACATATAAATTTAGATTATATCCAAATAAAATACAACAAGAATTAATAAATAAAACTTTAGGAT
>CALVKO010000057.1 GCA_944332725.1 uncultured Bacilli bacterium | reverse complement strand
GACTTTTCTTATTTATATAAGCATCTTCGAACTCAAAAATGTTCCTGTGTAACCACCAAGATTGCAAGAGTTTTCAACGACTTGTAAAAATGTTTGATTGCCGTGACCTCCGTGTTTCCAACAATGAATAGTAGCGCCACCTACCTTAACAGAGCCACTATCATAAAAATGTTCTTCCTCTAAATTAACTATATTTTCTTCTAAAGCAGTCGCCAAAGTAATTATTTTAAAAGTAGATCCAGGTTCATATGTCATCCATATTGGTAAATTACGATTGATTATTTCAGATGAATAATCTTGATAATTACTTGGTTCAAATGTAGGTCGTGACGCTATTGCAAGTATCTCACCAGTTTTAGGATTCATAACTATTCCTAATGCTTGATCAGGATTATATTTACTAATAGCATTTTCTAATTCACTTTCTAGTGCTACTTGAATATTATAATCAACTGTTAAATAAATATCTATACCATCTTGTGGTTGCTCATAAATTTCTGATAATTGTAATTTATTTCCTTTTGCATCACTAAAAAATTTAATAGCCCCATAACTTCCTGTTAAATAATCATCATACATAAGTTCTAAACCAGATAATCCTTGATTATCGATACCAACAAAACCTAAAGTATGAGCAAGCATACTACCATATGGATAATATCGTTTACTTTCTTTTAATAAATATACTCCAGGTAAATCCAAATCATTTATTTTATCTGCTGTTTCATAATCTAATCTTCTACCTTCAGGATGAACTCTTTCAATAGAAGATTTTACTGAAACATGCTCATACATTTCTTCATAAGTAACACCTAAAATAGGCGCGATTAATTCAGCAGTTTTTTCTTTATCTTCAATTTGATTAGGTATTAAAACTAAAGATGTCGTTGTTATATTATCAGCTAAAACAACACCATTTCGATCATAAATTTTTCCTCTATTTGCTTCTATAGGTAAATTTCTACTCCATAAACTAGTTGCATAATTATTTAATTTTTCATATTCAAAAACTTGAATATAAAATACTTTACCAATTATCAAAATAAAAAATAAAAATATTATTAACATTACTATTTTAATTCTTATATGAATATTTTTAAAAAACATATACTCACCCACTTAAGTATATGTTTTATTTATAATATTTTTACTTTATAAATATTAACTTTAGCATTCATATAATTCATAATTCCAATCTTTTATTCCACCAAATGTATATATATTATCATACCCTTTTTCAGCTAATATTTCTAAGGCAATTTGAGCACGATTACCAGATAAACAATAAACAATTATTTTTTTCTTTTTATCTATTTCATTTATTTTTTCTTCTAAATTGTCTAATGGAATATTAATAGCATTTTCTAAGTGCCCACTATTATATTCAAAATATTCTCTAACATCTATTACTACGACATCTTCATTTTTCATCATCTTATAAGCTTGTTCTGGTGAAATATTTTGTTTATCACAGCCAACCAATAATAAAATTAAACAAATAATTATATATTTCATTATTATTCCTCCTTTTATTATAATCTTTCTTTTATTTCATATAATATTTTACACTTTTTTTGTAATTATTCAATATTCTTTTATTTAATCAAATAAAATTTTTATGTATATTATAAATTTTATAATATATTCATAAAGGCAAAAAAGAGTAGATTTTCATCCACACTTTAATTAATCATTTATCTTTTTAATTTTACCATTTGACTACATCTTTAAGCTATTAAATTAGATTTAGATACTATGATAACAGGCACAACTTTACAACTATCAGTTTTTAAACCTTTATGATATTTTGAATTATTATCGTCAATTTTTTGATATTGAAATGCACCATCATTATACTCATTATTAATCCAATAACAACTATTAGAAACTAAATAACTAAAATTAGAATTATTAAATTTATAATATCCATCATTTGTGATTGCATAATTTAATTCATTATTTAATCTATCTTGATAATTTAAATTTCCAATTATAACATCTGATAAATTATTTCTTACTAAAACAGAATTATTAACATCTTTAGAAATAACAGATAATATATCACTCATTTCTAATGGTTTTGAAGTAACTTTCCAATTTTTAGTTATTTGATTCATAGTAGTAGTATAATTTTCATATGTACTTACATCAAAGCCACTATTTAAATCTGGTAATAACTTAACTGTAGTATCTCCTACTTTATTTCTTGAATCAATTACATAAGTTTTTAGACAAAAAGCACTTACTTGATCACAAACTTTATTATTAATAACATCATATAAAACAACATCACCTAAATTATAATTAGTGTCTGATGTTTCATTAGTAATCATCATTTGTTCTGCTTTTATTTCGATAACCACTTCTAAAGAAGATCTTATTTCATAATCAGGATTAGATTGTTTTTTTTGTTGTTCTTCCATATAAAATTGATATGCTTTATTTCCCCATTCACTATCTAATTCATCATTATTAGAATCAAGTGGCCATGATATAGAAACATTAAACTTACCACTATCACCATGGGCTAAAGCGTAATCTTTATCCAAACTCATATTAATATGAAATGGATAATCATGAGATAATTTATCTATTAATTCCTCATTAGAATTATTATTTAAAACTTCATTTAAAACTCTAACTGATTTAATATTATAACTAATTTGAGCATCAGAATCTCCTAAATTAGATATATCAACATCTTTAAATTCATTATCCATACCAGGATGAATATCTGATAATGAGATAACAATTTCATTTGAAACAACTTGTTCACCATTTTTAAATTCAATGTCCCAAGCTTTGATATCGACATCAACAGTAGCGCTTGATAAACCACTATAAGCAAACCAAGCTAAAGTAATAGAAACAAAAGAAATTGCAACAAAAAATAGCGACATCAAATTTAATTTCAAAAATAATTTATGTTTTCTTTCCACTGTTACAACTCCTTTTCTTTTACGCTTTTTTTCTTCTTTTTTCTTCTTTTTCTAACATAGTCATAAGTATTTCAGAACCAATAATATATAAAAGTGGTATAAATATTAGGAAAAACATTCCAAATTTTGTAGCAACTATTTTATATATAAATGATAATATTATGCATTTATATATAATTTTGCCATACACTTGATTTTCATAAACTATTGGATCTGGTGCATCATTAGCAATACCTTGTGTATGGAAAATATATTTTCCATCTTCATCTTGTTCGATATTAATAACTTCATGTGTTACAACTTTTCCAGCTAAAGTACCTTGCTTACCTAAATAAGAAATAGAATCTCCAATTTGAATTTTAGATGGTTCAATCTCTTTAGCAATTAAAACGTCACCTATTTTATATTTTGGATCCATACTTCCAGATACAACAGTAAACATTCTAAAACTTAAAAATGATATTTTATTATTACTAAATCTTTGTAAAGCAACTACTAACAAAAATAAAATAATAAATATTGCAACAAATATATTTAAAATTGTTTTAATTATTTTAAAAGACTTATTATTCATACTAACTAACCACTACAAGTATTCTTGTGCCCTTTCTAAGTATTCTTCCATTGCATTTTTAAACTTTTTCTTAACATCATCCATACCAACTAATCTTTCACTTTTATCTTTTTTTATTTCTTTAGCTATCATATTTAATAATTCTTCATCAGTTATTTCAATACCTGCACTTAATAATAAATCAACTATTCTTCTTATTTCTTCCCTTAATAATAAAACTGCATTTTTAGCCATTTTTTTCTTTTGTTCTCTTTTAGAAGGAACTAAAGAGTCTAAAACTAAATAATCTATTAAGAATGAATGATCCAAAAATCCTTTTAATACATCATTACCATTATCAGTATCATTTTCCTTAGTATCTTCATCATCTTCAAATTTTAATAAGTATTCCCATAGTTTAACAGCAATTCTAAAGTTAGGATTCTTTAAAATGATATTAGTCTTCTTAATTGGTGGCTTTATGAATGACACATGTGCTTTTTCTAAAGCTTTATACATTTCACTTCTTTGCCAACTAGAAATATATTCTTTAATTCTTTTAATTCTAGCCTTGATTTTTTTAATTTCATCTTTAATTTTTTTATCAACTTTAGCAGTTGGTAAAGTTTCTGATGTAACTTTTAATTCAATATCTAATTTTTCAAAATCAGTTACTGTTTTAGCAGAATACTCTAATACTTTATCATCACTTAATTCAAAATTATTAAGTAATTCTTCTTTTTCTAAAACAAATTTTAATAAAGAATCTATTAGAGTATAGAGAAACCTATTTTCATATATATTATAGGTTTCTTCATTTCTAACATCCAATATTTTTTTAGGTTCAACACTTTTAGTTTTCTTATCAACTTTATTAATATATTCAGTATGTTTACTCAAATCTTTGATACTTGCTACAGTAATTTTTTTAGATTTTTCAATTTTAACAGTATTTTCTTCTCTAATAAGTGCGATTTTAGGTTGCCTTACAATAATATCAATATATGGACAAGCATCTTCTATTACGTCAACCCAATCAAAAGATACTAAATTACCTTCATAATCAGATTTAAAAAACATCTCAGAGCCTAATTTTTTTAAAAATATATCAGTTCTATCTTTTACTTCTTTTTCAACTTCACATTTGAAATAGTCCATATAATATCAACCCCTAACTATATGCTTTTCTTAAGATTTTGTAAATATGCAATACATTCTTTCATTACATCTTTACCAAATTTTTTATTCAAATAAGAAATAAATGGATCAATTTCATCTCTAATTAAAGCAACACTTAATTGATCAAATTTTCTTAATATTTTTTTAGCAATAAAGTAATCAATAGCTTCAATTTCTTTACCACCACAAGCTACATAAACAGGAACGAATACACTTAATTGTTTCATGATACGATTACCAAAAGCAATTCTAAAATGTTCAATAACGTAATCATCTATTTCTCCAACATAATTTAATCCTTTATCAGATAATGGATATTTTTCAATTGCATCAGCAAATAAACTGTCTAAATAACTTGAATTTATTTTTACTACATCTTGTTCACGACATTTAAATGGATCTACCTTAGTATTAATATCAATAGGCATTGCTCTATCATATACTTTATCAGTAACCATAAATGTTGAATCATCATTATTAATAGTACCAATATACCAAATATTACCTGGTAATTTAATTTTTCCTTTAATTAATTTTTTAGGATCATCTGGCCAAGCACTAGGCACTAAATCTACTAACCATTCATCACGACTAGGCATTTCAAGAATTGATAGTAAATCTGCGAAATAATATTCAACACGTGCCAAATTCATTTCATCTAAAATAATTGTATGAACATCATCATCAAATGAAGCAGCATATATTTCACCTAAAGCTTTAGTTTCATTGAACTTTTTAGTAAATTCATTGAAATATCCTAAGAAATCTGATTTATCTCTCCAAGATGGTTCAACAGAAGATACACAAGCATCCATACCCATAAATTTTCCCCATGCGTAAGCTAAGGAAGTTTTACCTGTACCAGAGATACCTTGTAAAATAATTAACTTACCACATGCTAAGCCACCAAAGAAAGGCCTTAAAATTGAAAAATCATAATATAAATGTAATTGACTAGCTGCAAAACATCTAAAATCATCAATTAATTGTGCTAAAGTTGTATCGTTTTCATATTTTTTAATTTTATAACCTTCAAATTGTTCATCAATAGCCACCAATTTAGGAAATCTAATTCCTTTAATAGCTTCATCTTCTTCAGGTTTTTCCTCTTCTTTGCTTTCTTCAGTTTCTTCTTCAGGATTAATTCCTAATTGAGAAACTTTCATAGCCATTAATTCTTCTCTTTCTTTCATTAACTTTCTA
>CALVKO010000056.1 GCA_944332725.1 uncultured Bacilli bacterium | reverse complement strand
TTCTCATTTATATCACACTACCTTATAATAATTATAACAAGAAATCATTGCGAAGAAAATTTATTCTATTTTACTGTTTAATTATTATAAATATTGACTTTTTTTCTAAATTGTTGATATAATTATCAATGATAGTTGAAATTTTTATTAAATAATATTATTAATTTATATGAGGAGTTGTTGGATATGGAAAAATATATACCTGATATATATCAAAAAAGTATTTATAATGTAAATTATGATGCTTTATATAATAGAGGAATAAGGTGCCTATTAATTGATTTGGATAATACTATTGTTCCAATTACCATGAAAAAGCCAAATAAAAAAGTTAAAGAATTATTTGATGATTTAAAAAATAAAGGCTTTAAAATTATTATTTTTTCTAATAGTCCAAAGTCTAGAGTAAAACCTTTTAAAGAAGAATTAGATGTTGATTGTTGTGCTATGGCAATGAAACCATTCAAATTTAAATATAATAAAATATTAGATGAATATAAATTAAATATAGCAACAGTTGCCTGCATTGGTGATCAATTATTAACTGATATAAAAGGTGGAAATATGATAGGCATCACTACTATTTTAGTTAATCCAATTGGAACTAAAGAAAGAATAACAACTAAAATTAATCGCTATTTTGAAAAAAAAATATTAAAAAAGTTAAGAGATAATGATTTATTTACAAAAGGAAAATATTATGAATAAATGTAGAGGATGTGGAATTTTAATCGAAAATAATGGTTTATGTGAAAGATGTTTTCGAATAAAATATTATAATGATTATAAAATTGTGTCTAAAAATAATGATGATTTTATTCCTATATTAGAAAATATTAATAAAACCAATGATTTAGTTTTGTTAGTAGTTGATTTATTTAATGTTGGTGATTTGTCATTAATTAGAAAATATTTAAAAAATGACATTTTATTAGTACTAACTAAACGAGATATTTTACCTAAAAGTGTTTCTTTTGATAAATTATATAATTATAATTATCAAATAGATTATATAGATAAAATAATAATCAGCAGTAATAAAAATTATAATTTTGATGAATTATTAAATAAAATAAATAGATATAAAAAATCTGATATTGTTTACGTAGTAGGGTATACTAATGCTGGAAAATCCACGATGATTAATAAATTATTATATAATTATTCTGATAATAAAACAGAAATAACTACTAGTCCACTTCCTAGTACAACCTTAAATACAATTGAGATAAAATTTAATGATATTACTTTAATTGATACTCCAGGATTATTAGATAATGGTGATATAGTTAATTATGTAAGTGGTGATGAATTAAAAAAAATAATTCCTAAAAAAGAAATAAAACCAGTTACTTATCAAATAAAAGGTAATCAAACTATTGTAGTAGATAAATATTTACAAATAGAGGCTAAGGATATTGATTTAACATTTTATATATCTAATAATTTAGAAATTAAAAGATATTATAAAAATATGCCTACTAAACTTAAAAAAAATGTTATTGAAGTAAATAATAATGACCTTGTTATTAAAGGTTTATGTTTTATCAAAACAAATAAAAAAAGTGTATTAAATGTTTACACTTTAGATAATGTTTCTGTATTTACTCGTGATAGTATAATTTAGCTGATTCAATAAAACTTTTAAATATTTTTTTGCTATTTAAATCTTTATCATAATTTTTTTCAGGATGCCATTGTAGACCAATATTAAAAAGGTCTTCTTTTTTTTCGACAGCTTCAATTACATTATCACAAATACCAACTACTTTATAATCACCACTATTATTTACTTTGTAATCATGAAAGCTATTTACTAATATTTTTTCTTCTTTTAATATTTCGAATAATTTAGAATTTTTATCAATATTCACTAAATGTTTGTAATTTTTTTTACTATTGTGAAATTTATTATCAATAACTATATTTATATTATTATTGTTATAATTACACATTGTTTGCATTCCCATACAAATACCTAATAAAGGTATATTTTTTTTATTACAATATTCACAAATAAAATTGTGATGTTCAAATCTTTTAGAACCACCTGGTAATATAATACCATTGCATAAATTAATTTGATTAACTAATATTTCTTTATTTTCTTTATTTAATTTATCAGTATCTTTTGGCCTAGTTTTATAATAATCAATTAATAAAGGCGGTAAAATTAAAATTGGTATACCTCCATATTTAATAATTGCTTTTCGATAATTTTCAAAAACGCAAATAGTGCTTTTCTGTTTTATAGAATAGTCATCTATTCCAACAATACCAATAATAGGTTTCATTTCATCACCATTTTTATTATGAGACAAAAATTGATAAATATATCAAAAAAAGCCAAAAAATGGCTTTTTTATTATGGCCCAGTAGGCCCAGTAGGTCCTGTTGCACCAGTAGGTCCGGTAGGTCCTTCAGCTCCAGTAGGTCCGGTAGGTCCTTCTGCTCCGGTAGGTCCGGTAGGTCCTTCAGCTCCAGTAGGTCCGGTAGGCCCTTCAGCTCCAGTAGGTCCGGTAGGCCCTTCAGCTCCAGTAGGTCCGGTAGGCCCTTCAGCACCAGTAGGTCCGGTAGGTCCTTCAGCTCCAGTAGGTCCAGTAGGTCCTTCTGCTCCGGTAGGTCCTGTAGCACCTTCAGCTCCAGTAGGTCCAGTAGCACCTTCAGCACCAGTAGGTCCAGTAGCACCTTCAGCACCAGTAGGTCCAGTGGCTCCTTCAGCACCAGTAGGTCCAGTGGCTCCTTCAGCACCAGTAGGTCCGGTAGCACCAGTAGGCCCAGTAGGTCCGGTAGCTCCAGTAGGACCAATAGGTAAAACTAAATTAAGGAAAAAGTCAGGAGAAGTACCAGTTATTGAAGCGGATGCAGTAGCCCCAGTAGTTACAGTACCAATAGTAAATGTAGGATTAATTGATGGTCCAGTAGCCCCCGTTGCTCCAGTAGGCCCAGTAGGTCCAGTTGCTCCAGTTCCAGAAGGTCCCGTTGCTCCGGTAGGCCCAGTAGGTCCCGTCGGTCCAGTAGTCCCCGTTGCTCCACTACCAGCTGGCCCAGTAGGTCCAGTTGGCCCTGTAGCACCGGCGGTTCCTGCTATTCCTTGAACTCCCTGAATTCCTTGAACACCTTGTGGTCCAGTAGGTCCTTGAGGCCCGGTAGGTCCAGTAGGTCCAGTGGCTCCGGCTGTTCCAGAAGGTCCAGTTGGTCCAGTAGCCCCAGTAGGTCCAGTAGCCCCCGTTGCACCTGCAGGAATAGTAAAATCTAAAATTGCGTTTTGATTAGTACCTTCATTAATTACAGTTGCATCACTTCCAGGTTGACCTGTAGTTGTTCTTCCAATTGCAACAGTAGTAGGTCCTTGAGGTCCGGTAGGTCCAGTAGGTCCAGTAGCACCGATACAAGTTACACATTTTGGCCTGCAATGTTTATCTTGCTCAATTTTACACATTGCATTTTCATATATATCGTTATTAATAATATTCACCTCACACTTCTATAATAGAATATGTAAAACAACAAAAAAAATGAATGATAATAATATAATTGACAAAAAATTAATGAGAGTGTTAAAATGAGATTATAAGGAGAGATTAATATGAAAAAACTTTTAATAGTAATAGATGTTCAAAAGGATTTTATTAATGAAAAAAATATAGATGTTTTAAAAAGAATTATTGATTTATTAAATTCAAATAAATATGATGATATTGTTTTTACTAAATTTATTAATAGTAAAGAAAGTATATGGTATAAAAAATTAAAATATGAAGGTTGTTTAACTGAAGAGGGAAGAAAAATTTTAATAGATACTAAAAATTATAAAATATTTGAAAAAAAGATATATTCTGCAGTTAGTGATGAATTAGAACAATATGTAAAAGAAAATAATATTAATGAAATTTATTTGTGTGGTTTCGATACAGATGCGTGTGTTCAAAAAACGGCAATCGATTTGTTTGAAAAAAATTATAATGTATTTGTTTTAAAAGATTATTGTATGACTTATGATATATATTTACATAATACAATTATAACTAACTTGAAAAGATTGATTGGTGAGGATAGTATTATTTAAAAAAGAAGGTGATATAATGATAGCTAATGTATTAGTTGAAATTCAAAAGTTAGATAAAACATTTTCTTATTTAATTCCAAATGGTATGAGTGCTAAAGTTGGTATTAGATGTTTAGTACCATTTGGTAATAGAAAATTAGAAGGATTTATTATAGAAATTAAAGATAAAATAGAATGTGATTATGAATTAAAAGAAATAATTAATTTAATTGATGAAAATCCAGTTTTAAATGAAGAATTATTAGATTTAGGTAAATACATTAGTAAAAAAACTTTATGTACTTTAACTAGTGCTTATCAAACAATGTTGCCAACAGCTTTAAAGGCAAAAAAAAATAATAAAGTTAAAAAGAAATATATTTATTTTATAAGAAAAATAAAAGAATATGAGCCTAAAAATCAAAATGAAGAAATTATTTTAAATATGCTAAATAATAAAGATATATCATTAAAAGAAGCAAGTCAAATATCTAAATATGCAGTAGATAAATTAATTAAAAATAATATAGTTGAAAAATATGAAAAAGAAGTTTATCGATTAAATGAAGAAGTATATGAATATGAAGAAGAAAAAGAATTAACCTTAGAACAAAATAATGTTATAAATAAAATTGATTTAAATAAATTTAAACCTTATTTATTACATGGGGTAACTGGTAGTGGTAAAACAGAAGTTTATATGAATTTAATTAAAAAAGTAATTAATTTAAATAAGCAAGCCTTAGTTTTAGTTCCGGAAATTAGTTTAACGCCACAATTAGTAGAAACATTTAAAAAAAGATTTGGTAATAATATTGCTATATTACATAGTCATTTAAGTAATGGGGAGAAGTATGATGAATGGAGAAAGATTGAAAGAAAAGAAGTTAATATTGTAATAGGTGCTAGAAGTGCAATATTTGCGCCTTTAACTAATTTAGGTATTATTATAATTGATGAAGAACATTCTAGTACTTATAAACAAGAAAATAATCCAAGATATAATGCCATTGATGTAGGAATATATCGAGCTAAAAAATATAATATTCCAATTATATTAGGTAGTGCGACGCCGTCAATTGAAAGTTATACTAGAGCAAAATCTAATATATATGAATTGTTAGAAATGAAAAATAGAGTTAATAATAATTTACCTAAAGTAACTTTAGTTGACATGAAAGAAGAAATAAAAAACAAAAATAATATTTTTTCTAGATTATTAAAAGATAAAATTAATGAAAAATTAAATAATAACGAACAAGTTATAATTTTATTAAATAGAAGAGGTTATACTACTATTACTACTTGTAATAATTGTGGATTTACGCATAAATGTCCTAAATGTGATATACCACTTACTTATCATTTAAATTCTAAAAAAATGATTTGTCATTATTGTAATTATGAAACAAATAAACTATATAAATGTCCTACTTGTAATAGTACCGACATTAAAGAACGAGGAATGGGTACTGAAAAACTAGAACAAGAGGTTATTAATGAATTTAGTAATGCTAAAGTAGTTAGAATGGATGTCGACACTACTAGAACAAAGCAAGCCCATCAAAAGATTATCAATGATTTTGAAAACTTAAAGTATAATATTTTAATAGGAACACAAATGATTGCTAAAGGATTAAACTTTCCTAAAGTAACTTTAGTAGGCGTTTTAAATGGTGATGCCTCTTTAAATATTCCTGATTTTAGAAGTGGCGAAAGAACATTTCAACTATTAAATCAAGTAGCAGGTAGAGCAGGGCGTAGTGATTTATTAGGAGAAGTTATCATTCAAGCATTTAATATCGACCATTATAGTTTAGTGTATGCTAAAAAACACGATTATTTAAGTTT
>CALVKO010000055.1 GCA_944332725.1 uncultured Bacilli bacterium | reverse complement strand
AACATTAATATTTTTTATGTAACATTTTCACTAATTATTTATTTTTAATGATGTAACATTTTTACTAATTTTTCACACAGATTTATGGCTATTTCGTACATAAAATTGACAATATTTAAAGTTTGTGTTATTATAACGGCGAAAAATGAAAAAAAGGGAGAAGTTTATGGAAAATTTAACAGAAAAAAGATTAAAAGAGTTATTTGGTATCGAATTTAAAAGATACCCGAAAAAGATTCAAAATGGTTTGGAGGATGTTGAATTAAATCATAATCGTAGTTGGATTGTCGATTTATATGAAAAAAATAAGAACAATTTAGATACTGTTGCTTTATTTTATCGTGGGACTAAAATTACTTATCGTGAATTGTTTAAACAAGTAGAAGTATTTGCATCTGCTTTATCACAAAAGGGTGTAAAAAAAGGTAGTGAAGTCCCAATGTGTATGTCGCCTTGTCCTGAATTTATATATACTATAATGGCAGTTAATTTATTAGGGGCTAAGATAAATTGTTTTGGAGCGTTTGACAAAGATTATGTCACAGAAATTATAAATGGTTGTGATATGAATTTTATAATTTGTACGGATGACCAATATGAAAATATAAGAGAATCAATTAATAATTCTAAGGTTAATGAGATAGTAATGTATTCATTAACAGATTCACTAATTAATGGACAAGATCCTTATATTGAAATTGATGAACAATTTTATGATTTTATTAATAAAGTTGATATTTATAGATCAGAACAACAAAATTTAAAAGTATCATCTAAATTAGATTTATTGAATTTAGCAAATCCAAATCCTAAAAAAATTACAGAATATGATAAAGGTAATATTGATGATGAATTTTTGATAACTTATAGTAGTGGATCAACTAATCATAAAAGACCAAAAGCTATTGTTCATCGAAACCGTAGTTTAGTAACAATTGGTAGATTTCAAGATCCTGATTTATCAGGATTGCCTGAAATGAAAGGATTAGTAGGAGAAATGATAATTCCAACTCATTCTAATACTTCAATAATATCTAGTATGTCGGATGTATTGTATAAAGGATGTACGGTAGCATTAGAACCTATATATAATCCAGATTTTCTAATATATAGTTTAGCTATCAATAAACCTAATTATATATCTATTTCAAGAAATATGATCGTTAATTTATGTAAACAAATTTATAGTAATGAAAAATTTAAAAATTTTAAAATGCCTTATATGATGATGCTTACATCTGTAGGAGAACCTACAAGTATAGGTGAGGAAAAGTTTATTAACAAAATGATGCGTAAAGCAAAATGTGGAACTGGTAAATTACCTTTTCCTCTATCACCAGTACCACTTTCAATTGGTGGTGGGGATTGTGAACGCGGTGGTATGTTCTTTACTCCTTATCGTTCACTTCAAGATTTAAATCCTAAGTATAAATTAAATAAGGGAAGATGTGGATTAAAGGTATATGGTATGGTACAATTAGCTGTATTAGATCAACAAGGAAATGAATTACCAAAAGGTCAAATTGGTAGATTGGTAGCCAAGACGCCTACTACTATGAAAGAATATAAAGATAATGAAGAAGCAACAGCAAACTTTTACATAAGAGATGCAAAAGGAGAATTATGGAGTGATTGTAATGTTTATGCTGTAATTGAAAAATATGGCACTCTAGAAGTATTAGAAAGAGTTGGTAAAGAAATTATTCTTGAAGATGGTTCAAAACTACCATTATTCTATATCGGTAAAGAAGTTGAAAAGGATACTAAGCACATATTATCTTATGAAGTAGTTAATGTTGATAATGAAATAATAATTCATCTTGAATTCCAACCAGGAAGAAAAAATAACATAGAAAAAATATTAATAGGTATTAAAGAAAGAATATTTAAGAAATATGGTATTGAAGCAGTTGATAAAATTAAAGGATTTAGAATACATAGTTTTGAAGAAGGATTTCCTTATAATTCGAGTGGTAAAAGAAGTTATCAAGCTCTATTAGAAGAGGGAGTATCAGAAAAATGTTTTGATGTTACTTATCAACCAGATAAAAATTATAAAAAGTCATATCCTGCATTAATTCCTGTAGAAAAAGAAAAGATTTTTGTTAAAAGATAGAAACTTTTCTTTTTTTTTGATATAATTGTTTTAGAAAATGTGGAGGTTTTATTATGGGATTTGGTTTTATAATAAGTGGATTATGTGTTAGTTTGTTGATAAACACAGTTTATTTTTCTAAAAAAAGAATAAATAGTTACGAAACAAGTTTATATGGATATTTAATTTTTACAAATTTGATAGGTTTATTTTTAGAATTGGCTTGTACTGTGGCTAGTTTTTTCGAATTTTCGCAAATTATTTTAAGTTCATTAGTAAAATCATACCTTATATATTTGGTTGGTTGGGCAATTCTATTTTTGTATTATGTTATAATAATAAGTTGTGATAGTTATTCGAAGATAAGAATTACTTTATTTAAAATAACTTCATGTTTTTATTTGATTTCTGCGTTTGTTATTGCATTTTTACCTATCGAACACGTTTTTACAGGAACTAGTTCTTATGCTATTGGTAAAGCAGTTGATGTTACTTACATTTTTACAGGATTAATAATGATATCAATTTTAGTAATATTAATGACTCATTTAAATAAAATACGAAGTAGAAAATATTTACCACTTTTATCATTTTTTATTTTGGGAACTATTGTTACAACAACTCAGAGATTAAATCCGGAATTGTTAATGATTACAGCGATGGAATCATTTATAATGTTAATAATGTATTTTACAATTGAAAACCCTGATGTTAAGATGGTAGAACAATTAAATATTGCTAAAAATACTGCTGAAAAAGCAAATCGGGCTAAAAGTGATTTTTTATCTAGTATGTCACATGAAATAAGAACACCATTAAATGCTATAGTAGGTTTTTCTGAATGTATAGCAAGTGCTAATAGTTTGGAAGAGGCTAAAGATAATGCTAAAGATGTTATAACGGCTTCTAATACATTATTAGAAATTGTAAATGGTATATTAGATATCTCAAAAATAGAAGCTGGTAAATTAGAACTAGTTGAAAATGATTATGATGTTAAAAAATTATTAAATGATGTAATTAAACTAATTAGAGTAAGAATAGGAGATAAACCATTAGAATTTAAAGTAAATATTGCCGAAGATATACCTAATGTATTATATGGTGATCATATCAATGTTAAAAAAATATTAATTAATATTTTAACTAACGCCGTTAAATATACTGATCAAGGTTATATTAGTATGGATGTAAAATGTGTTAAAGTTAATGAAGAAATATGTAGGTTAATTGTATCAGTTAAAGATACAGGTCGTGGTATTAAACAAGAAGATATTTCTAAATTATTTACTAAATTTCAAAGGGTTGATGAAGATAGAAATACGACAATTGAAGGAACTGGGTTAGGCTTGGCCATTACTAAACAATTAGTTAATATGATGAATGGAAATATTGTCGTTCATAGTGTATATGGTGAAGGATCTGAATTTACTGTTGCAATTGATCAAAGATTATCTTTAGCTAAAATTACTCAAGAAGAAGAAATTGTTGAAGAAACAGATTTAGATTTAACTGGCAAAAAAATATTATTAGTTGACGATAATAAATTGAATATTAAAGTGGCCGAAAAAATATTAACTAAATATAATCCAACTATTGATTCGTGTGAAAGTGGATTTGAATGTTTAGAAAAAGTAAAATTAAATAACTATGATTTAATTTTATTAGATGATATGATGCCTAAAATGAAAGGTAGTGAAGTTTTAGTAAAGTTAAAAGAAAATCCAAACTTCAATACACCTGTTATAGTGTTAACTGCTAATGCAATCAATGGTATGGAAGAACAATATTTAAGTAAAGGATTTAATGGCTATTTAGCAAAACCAATTGAAAAAGATAAATTATTTTCTATTTTAAATAAGTATTTAGGTGGAACTAAAACTATTCAACCTGTTGAAAATAAAAAAGTTGAAACAACTGATTATAGTAATAAAAAAGTATTAGTTGTAGATGATAATAAAGTAAATATAACTATAACTTGTAATTTTTTAAAACCTTATAAATTTAATATTGATTTTTGTGAAAGCGGTAAAGAATGTCTAGAAAAAAGTAACAATAATTATGATTTAATTTTTATGGATATAATGATGCCAGAAATGGATGGTGTAGAAACATTACATAAATTAAAAGAAAATCCTAATTTTAATACTATTGTTATTGCATTAACTGCTGATGCTGTTGAAGGAGCAGAACAAAAGTATTTAAGTGAAGGATTTGATGATTATATTTCTAAACCATTAATAAAAGAAAAATTAGATAATAAAATAAAAAGAAATATTAATAAAAATAATATCAATTATTTAAAAGAAAATGGTATTAATATTAATTCTAGTTTAGAATTATTGGGTGATATTAAAACTTATAATGAAATATTAAAAGAGTATGTGAATAGTATCAATGAAAAAATAACTAATTTAACTAATTTTAAAAACAATAATGATATGGATAATTATGCTATTTTAGTCCATTCTTTAAAAAGTGAAAGTAGATATTTAGGTTTTGATAAATTGGCTGATATTTGTTTGCAACATGAATTAAAAAGTAAAGAAAATGATGTTACATATGTTAAAAATAATTTTAATATTTTATTAACTGAATTAAATAATATATTAGAAATTGTAAAACAATATTTGAATTAGGATTTATTCCTAATTTTTTTTGACATTTTTTTTAATTTAATTCATAAAGTTTAATAGGTGAGTTTGATGAAAAAAATATGTGGTATTTTATTATCTTTAGTTGTATTAATTCCTTTTAATATAAGTGCTATGGAACTAGCTACTAGTGCTTCAAGTGTTATTGTAATGGAACCTACTACTGGTGAAATTATTTATGAAAGAAATTCTCATGAAAGAAGACATCCGGCTAGTATGACTAAAATAATGACTATGTTGTTAGTTATGGAGGCAATTGAAAAAGATATTATCAAATGGGATGATATGGTAACTGTATCTAGTAATGCATCCGGTATGGGGGGAAGTCAAATATTATTAGAAACAGGGGAACAGATGAGCGTTTATGATATGTTTAAAGGCTTAGCGGTTGCCTCTGGTAATGATGCGGCTGTTGCTTTAGCCGAAAAGATAGCTGGTACTGAAGAAATGTTTGTTAAAATGATGAATGATCGTGCTAAAGAATTAGGGTTACAAGACACGAATTTTAAAAATTGTCATGGTTTAGATGATGCTAATCATTATTCATCGGCTTATGATATGGCTATAATGGCTAAAGAATTAGTTAAACACGAAAAAATATTTGAATTTACATCTATTTATGAAGATTATTTAAGAAAAGATACTGACAGATCATTTTGGTTAGTTAACACCAATAAATTAGTTAGATTTTATCCTGGTGTTGATGGACTTAAAACAGGTTATACTTCTGAAGCAGGATTTTGTATAACCGCTACTGCTAATATAAATGATATGCGAATAATTACTATTGTTATGGGTGAACCAGATAGTGATACAAGAAATAAAGATGTATCAAGTGTATTTGATTATGTATATGCTCAATATGGCTTACAAAAAATAGTTGACACTGAAACAGTTTTAGAAGAAGTTAGTGTAGAAAAAGGTAAAGTAGAAAGTATTGGTATAGTTGCTAAGGAAGAAGTAACTGATTTATATAATAAAAATGATGGAACTGGTGAATTTACTTATGATGTTGAAGTAGATAATTTAAAAGCACCATTATCTAAGGGGGATGTGGTTGGCAAACTTACTTTAAAAGAGAATAACAATGTTATTCGAACGATAGATTTAACTATTAATGAAAATGTTGAAAAGGCTAATATATTTGAATTATATTTAAGATATTTAAAACAAATTTTTAATTAAAATATTTCAAAATGAAAAAATGCCTAGAATTGATATTTTAGGCATTTTGGTTCAAGAATTTCTGGTGTGAAGTAAAATTTACATAATCTCTTATAAAATAAAAGAAAAAGCTTATTTTTTA
>CALVKO010000054.1 GCA_944332725.1 uncultured Bacilli bacterium | reverse complement strand
TTTCAAGAGGAAGTTTGCTTTTTATTTTGAAAATTAAAATAGTTAGGTTGCGGACATAGTCTGCCGTATGATATAATGTAAATAGGAGGGTGATATTATGAAAATGAATATCCGAGGAAGTAAAGTAAAAATTACTTCAGCAATCAATGATTACATTGAAAACAAAATAGGAAAGTTAGACAAATATTTAGAAAAACCTGATGAAATTACAGCAAATGTCGTTGTAAAAGTAAAAGGTAAAGATCAAACTGTCGAAGTTACAATTCCTATGAAAAAATTAATTTTAAGAGCCGAAGATACGCATAATGATTTGTATGCTGCTATCGATTTGGTTTCTGAAAAATTAGAAAGACAAATTAGAAAAAATAAAACTAGAATGAAAAAGAATGTTAGTAAAGATTTAATAGATTTTAATACAAATTTTAAAGTAGAAAAAGATGAAAATGAAAAAGGAAGAATTTTAAGAAGAAAATTAATTGAAACAAAACCGATGAATGAAGAAGAAGCAATTTTACAAATGAATTTATTAGGACATGATTTCTTTGTATTTACTAATGAAGCAACAAATCAAATTAATATTTTATACCGTAGAAAAGATATGAACTATGGTTTGATTGAAACTAGATAAGGCGAAAATCGCCTTTTTTTCTTATTTCACAAAAAAATCACTATTATTTTTATGAATTTTTTGATATAATTAATAAGAGTGAAAGGAAGTAAACAAGATGAATTTTTTTAAAAAACTATTTGATCACGAATATAAAGAATTAGAAAAATTTAAAGCACAAGCAAATTTAGTTATGGAAAGAGAAAATGAAATAGCTAAATTAACTGATGATGAATTAAAAGCAAAAACAAATGAATTTAAGGAAAGATTAAAAAATGGTGAAACATTAGATGATATTTTGGTTGAAGCATTTGCTGTAGCAAGAGAAGCAGCATATCGTGTAATCGGCGAAAAACCTTATTATGTTCAAGTAATAGGGGGATTAGCTATTCATTATGGTAATATAGCTGAAATGAAAACAGGTGAAGGAAAAACATTAACATCAACCATGCCTGCTTATTTGAATGCACTTACTGGTGAAGGTGTTCATATAATTACAGTAAATGAATATTTAGCTAATCGTGATGCTGAATGGATGGGTAATATTTATAGATTTTTAGGATTAACTGTTGGTGTTAATTTAAGAGAATTAACTTCTTCAGAAAAGAAAAAAGTTTATGAATCAGATATTGTTTATTCTACTAATAATGAAATTGGTTTTGACTATTTAAGAGATAACATGGTAGTTAAAGCGGCTGATAGAGTTCAAAGAGGATTAAATTTTGCTATCGTCGATGAAGTTGACTCAGTTTTAATTGACGAAGCCAGAACTCCATTAATTATTTCAGGTGGATCTATGAATAGCGCGAATTTATATATTCAAACAGATAGATTTGCTAAGTCATTAAAAGAAAATAATGGCTATATTTATGATGAAAAAACTAAAGCAGTAACTCTTGATGATGAAGGAGTTAAATTGGCTGAGAAAGCATTTAATATTGATAATTTATACGATATCGAACATACAACTTTAGTACATTTTATTAATCAAGCCTTAAAAGCAAATTATGGAATGAAAAAGGATTTTGATTACGTTGTTCATGAAGGTCAAATTGTAATCGTTGATCCATTTACAGGAAGATTAATGCAAGGTAGGGCTTATTCTGATGGTTTACATCAAGCAATTGAAGCTAAAGAAGGAGTTCAAATAAATCAAGAAACAAAGACTTTAGCAACAATTACATTTCAAAATTTATTTAGAATGTATAATAAATTATCTGGTATGACTGGTACTGCTAAAACAGAAGAAGAGGAATTTAGAGACATATATAATATGTATGTAATTGAAATTCCAACTAATAAACCAATTGCTAGAATAGATGATACTGATTTAGTATTTGCTACTCAAAAAGGCAAATATAAAGCAATTGTAAATGAAATAAAAAGTAGACATGAAGCAGGACAACCAGTTTTAGTAGGTACTATTGCTGTAGAAACTAGTGAGTTAATTAGTTCAATGTTAAAGAAAATAAAAATACCACACGAAGTATTAAACGCTAAAAATAATGCTCGAGAAGCAGAAATAATTGCTAAAGCAGGTATAAAAGGATCTGTAACAATCGCTACTAATATGGCTGGTCGTGGTACTGATATTAAACTTGGCGAAGGTGTTAAAGAATTAGGTGGTTTATGTGTTATAGGAACTGAAAGACATGAATCACGAAGAATTGATAACCAATTAAGGGGACGTTCTGGACGTCAAGGAGATCCAGGATATACTAGATTTTATGTTTCTTTTGAAGATGATTTAATGGTAAGATTCGGTACTGATAGAGCAAAAGTTATGTTGCAAAGAGTAGGATTTACCGATGATCAATCAATAAGTTTAAAAATGTTAGCTAATTCTATTGAAACTGCACAAAAAAGAGTTGAAGGTAACAACTTTGATATGCGTAAAAATTTACTAGAATATGACAATGTAGTTAATGAACAAAGAGAAATAATATATGAAAAAAGAAATGAAATTTTGGATAGTGAATCAATTCATGATGTTATAATACAAGTATTTAATGACTATATAAATCATTTAATAGAAAGTCATTTAGATAATAATAATTTAAGTGGAAAAGATTTAAATGAAATATTGGAATTTGTAAATGAAAAATTATTGACAAATAAGATAAATTTAGATGATTTAAATAACATGGATTATAAACAAATCGCAGATTATATATGCACTAAAATAGTATTAGAATACGAAACTAAAGTAGAATCAGTTCCAAAAGAAATAATTTCTGAATTTGAAAAAGCTATTTATTTAAGAGTTATCGATATGCATTGGATGGAAAATATTAATGCTATGTCACTTTTAAGAGAAGGGATTCATTTAAGAAGTTATGCCCAAGAAAATCCATTAAGAGCATATACAACTGAAGGATTTGAAATGTTTGATGATATGCTTGATACCATAGAAAAAGAAACAACTATGTATCTATTAAGGGCTGAAATAAGGCAAAATGCAACAAGAAAACAAGTTGCTAAAGGTGAAGCATTAAGTGATGATAAACCAAAGAAAAAAGAACCAAAAAGAGTAAATAAAATAGGTAGAAATGATCCATGTCCATGTGGAAGTGGAAAAAAGTATAAAAATTGTTGTGGAAAGTAGGAGATATTATGAATGAAAGTAAAAAAATGTTAGTAGTTGTAGGTATTGCAATTTTTGCAGTATTAGGAATTTTTGGATTTGCCTTAGCAGAAGGAAAAAAATCAGAAGAATTATATAATCAATTTGAATCAGCATTTAATGGTGAAAATAACACATTAGTATATTTGGGTTCTTCAACTTGTGGTTATTGTCAGTTATTAAACCCAAGTTTAGAGGATATGAAAGATAGATATGATTTTGATTATGTTTATGTTGATGCTGGCGAAATTAGTTCTAGTTATTTGAGTAAAATATTAGAAAAATTAGAATTGTCAAGTTTAGCTACACCTTATTTAGCTGTTGTTTCAAACGGCAAAGTTGTAGATGCACAAAATGGATATTCTGATTATGATATAACATTTGAATTTTTACAAGAAAATGAGATAATTGCTGAAGATGCAGAATTATTGTTGAATTATATAGGTTATGACGAATATGAAAAATTATTAAAAGGAAAAGAAAATAGTGTAGTTGTAGTTGGACAAAGTACATGTGGTTATTGTGTCCAATCAAAAATTATATTAAATAAAATTGCTGAAGAAAAAGACGTGGAAATCAATTATTTAAATATTTCATATTTAACTGAAGAAGAAGGGGAAAAGTTTGAATCAAGTTTAGATTATTTTGAAGAAGAACAATGGGGTACACCATTAATGTTAATTGTTAAAAATGGAAAATTAGTTGATATAATTGAACAATTAGTAACAGAAGATGAATATATTGAATTTTTAGAGGAAAATGAGGTATTGTAATGAATATTTATGAACAAGCAGTAAAATTTAAGAGGAAATATCCTAAAACAATTGCTTGGCGTTTAAAAGCACATAGTAAAGTTGCCCAAATTCACTTAAATCCAAACGAACATGTAAAATATGTGTTTGCATGTCAAAAAAATGCCCATTCTTATGAAATTTTTCGAACATATGTAGTCGTAGTTACTGATAAACGTATTATGGTTGCTCAAAAGAGATTATTATTTGGATATTTCTTTATATCAGTTACTTCGGATATGTATAACGATTTAACTGTTATTATGGGATTATTATGGGGTAAAATTTGTATAGATACTGTAAAAGAAGTAATAATGTTATCTAATATTCAAAAGGAAGCATTACCTGAAATTGAAACTGCTGTTTCTCAAAGTATGATGGAAATAAAAATACAATGTGCAAGAAAATAATTCTTGCGCTTTTTTTAATATTATGATATCATTAAAATGGAGATGATATAATGGCTAGAACATTAAAAAACATCGATAACGAAAAATTAGATGTAGAAGTAATTAGATATTTTATAAATAATAATAATGAGTATTTAATATATTCTTTAAATGAAATAGACGACTCAGGATATACAAAATTGTACGCTTCTAAGATTATAGGGACAAAGGCTTGTATAATTACAGACGATGATGAATGGAATATAATAAAGCAAATAATTAAAGAAATTGTTCGAAACAATCGTGATGGTAGTGAATTAAGTGTTATTGACATTGATGAAAATAACTTAGATGATGTAATTTTACAAGATACAAGAGTATTTAAATTACAAGGAAATTTAGTTAATTTATTATCGGAAAATAAAAAGGTAGCTAAATCAGAAAATAAAGAAGTAGTTGAATCTAGTTATGAAGAGGAATTAGAAGATATTGAAATAAATTATGAAGAAATGTATAAATCTTCATTAGAAAAAATAGAAGAATTAGTAAAGCAAAATGAATCATTAACAGATAAGTTAGCCCAATATCAGTCTATTATTGATAAAATAAAAGAAATGGTTGAATAACTGTTTTTTTTTAATTATTGATTTCATAAACTTTAATGAGGTGAATATGTGAAAAATCTAATTAATTATTATTATAATTTGAATATTATAAATATTCACCAAAGAGAAAAAAACTATTATTTTAAAATTAATGATGAAATATATTCTTTTGTTGAATGTATTGATTGTAATAATATAGAAGAAATTTATGAATTAAGCAAATATTTAGAACAATTTGGTATTTTTGAACAATTATTATTAAATGTAAATAAACAAATAATAACGGATGTCAATGAAAAAAAATATATATTAATAAAAAATGTCAAAATGGATAATGATATAACATTTAATAAAATAATAAATATAAATAATATTAAAGTACCGTTAACTAAGTTAAAAATGTTAGATTGGGAAGAATTATGGAGTAAAAAAATAGATTATTTTGAGTATCAAATAAGTCAAATAGGTAAGAAATATCCGTTAATTAGAGAGAGTTTTAATTATTATTTAGGGTTGGCAGAACTTGCAATATCTATTATAAATAATATACCAAAAAATGAATTATATTTATGCTTATCACATCGTAGAATAGAAGATATTTATAATCCTTTAAATTTAATAATTGATTATAGAGTTCGTGATGTTAGTGAGTATTTTAAAAAGAAGTTTTTTGAAAATAAAGATATTATAGAAGAATTAAATTTATTTTTATTTAACAATAATTTGACAATTAATGAAAAACAATTATTTTTAGCTAGAATGTTATTTCCAACATATTATTTTGATATTTATGAAAAAATAATTGTTAATAAAATTAGTGAAGATACAATAAAAAAAATTACTATTAAAGTAGATGAATATGAAAAAATTTTGAAAAAAATTTACCTTCATCTAAAAATTAATAGTAATTTACAGATTGTATGGTTAGAAAATATTAATTAATATTTATAACTTCTTTAACTTCAGGTACTTCGCTTTTAATAGCAGCTTCAATTCCTTCTTTTAAAGTTAAGTCGAGCATATGACAATTTGAGCAAGCACCCATCATTTTAATATATACAATATTATTTTCATATTTTACAAATTCAATATC
>CALVKO010000053.1 GCA_944332725.1 uncultured Bacilli bacterium | reverse complement strand
TTGTAAAATTAAAAAAACAATATAATACAATTGCTATTATAACAAAATCAAATTTAGAAGCAAAAAAATTATATGTTTCATTGAAAGATAAAATAAATTTAAATTTGATAACAAGTGATAACTTGAATTATAATAATGATATTAATATATTACCAAGTTATTTGTCTAAAGGGTTAGAATTTGATGGTGTAATATTAGTTGATAATGAATTTGATAAAAATTGTATAATAGATCTAAAACTATTTTATGTTGCTATGACTAGAGCATTACATAAATTATCAATTGTAAAAACTATAGTTTAACATGGATATAAATAATGTTATATGCAAGAAATAAAAAATACTTAAATAGATACTTAACAGAGGTCACTAGATAGTGACTTAGATTATTTAAATCGATGTTTAGAATATTATAAAGAGGCTAATATTTGGGCAAAGGGAATAAATGAGACAGAAGAAAATGTCCCTTTATATATAAGAGAATGGTTAGAAGAATATAATCCTAATATAATTGTTATAACAGGGCACGATGCTTATTATAAGAAAAAAGGTAGTCAAAATAATATAAGTGCTTATAAAAATAGTAATAATTTTGTTAAAGCAATTAAAGAAGCGAGAAAATTTGAAAAAAGCCACGATAAATTAATTATAATTGCTGGTGCTTGTCAATCTGATTATGAAGAATTAATAAAAGCAGGCGCTAATTTTGCTTCTTCTCCTAAAAGGGTTAATATTCATGCTTTAGATCCTGCTATAATAGCAACCAAAATGAGTTTATCAGATGTAAGAAAAGATATTGATTTAAAAGATATAATTGAAAATACTAAATATGGAAAAAATGGTATAGGTGGCGTCATTACTAAAGGAACAATGTATACGGGGTATCCAAGATGATAGGACAAATTAGAGGTAAATTAAATGATTATATAGGTGAAGAAGTAACTATTAAATATAATTTGGGTCGAAATAAATATGAAAAATATAAAGTAACCATTAAAGAATTATATGAAAATGTATTTTTAGTTGAATTAAATAATAATTGTAAAAAATCCTTTACTTATACAGATGTAATAACCAAAACGATTAAAATTGATTATTAACTCTTGCAATTTTATTAAAAATATTATATACTTAAATTGTAATACTGAAGGGAGAGGTTTTTAAATGGAAATTACATCAGTTACAGTTCGTAAAGAAGAAAAAGAAAATTCAAGAATGAGAGGAAAAGCATCTGTTCTAATTGATGATTGTTTTGCAATTCATGATATTAGAATTATCGAAGGTAATGATGGTTTATTCATCGCTATGCCTAGCCGTCAAAAAGCAAATGGAGAATATCGTGATATAGCTCATCCAATTAACCAAGAAACTCGTAAGATGTTCCAAGATAAAATATTAGAAGCTTATAAAAATGCCGAATAAGCATTTTTTTTATAATATAATTATTATAGGAAAGTGATATTATGAAAATAGATTTTGAAAAAATAGAAGAAATATATGGAAGTTCAGTAATAGATGAAATGAAAAATAGTTTAAATGATATATTAGAAAATATTAAATATTTAAAATATTTAAAAATAAATGACATAGAAGATGTATTTGAAAGATATCCATTAATTTTTATATGTAATGAAAAAGAATTTAAAAATAAAATAAATAAATTAATATTAAAAATAGGAATTAATTATATTGATATATTAGATAATGATATGGAATTGTGGGAGGAATTAATGTGATTGAACAATATTTGTTAACAGAATTACTAGCAAAATATGAAATAGATGTCAGTAAAGTTATTAAAAAAAACAGGAACATATTAAAATATGGAGAATATTTAGTTATTGACAAAACTTTAAAATATTTAATAGATGAATTAAAAATAGAACCCCATAATATAGAAAAATGTCCGAGCATAATGTGTCTAAATGTCGATGTAATAAAAGAAAACGTAAATTTTTTACGAACTAAAGAAATAAAATTTTCTAACATAGAAACATGTTTACATGTTTTAAGTACAAATCCATATGATTTAAAACAAACGTATGAATATGTAGTGGAAAATTATGGCATTGAATCATTAAACAAAATAACATCAATATTACGTGTTAAAAAATCAAGAATTAAAGAAATTGAAAAAATAAATATTGATGAAAACAATAAAATTATTAATTTATCTGCTGCTAATAGTAAACAAACTGTTGAAGAAATTGAAAAAATTGTTAAAGTATGTCGAGCAAATGATATTAAAATGAGTAGCAGCGTGTTTTTAAATTCAGCAGGTGAACTAGAAAAAATAATCAAAGTATGCCAAGCAAACAATATTAAACCAATTGGGAATGTGTTTTTAAAAACAGCAGATGAGATTGAAAAAATAATCAAAGTATGCCAAGCAAACGATATTAAACCAATTGGGAGTGTATTTAAAAAAAAAGTAGAAGAAATAGAAAAAATAATCGAAGTATGTCGAGCAAATGATATTGAATTAAGTAATAGTACATTTAAACAATCACCAGAAGAAATAGTGAAAATAATCAAAGTATGCCAAGCAAACAATATTAAACCAAGCGGAAATGTATTTTTAAGAACAGCAGATGAGATTAAAAAAATAATCAAAGTATGCCAAGCAAACGATATTAAACCAATTGGAAATGTATTTTTAAGAACAGCCGGTGAACTAGAAAAAGCTATTAAAGTATGTCAATTAAATAATATTAAACCAATTGGAAATGTATTTCTAAGAACAGCAGATGAGATTGAAAAAATAATCAAAGTATGTCAAGTAAACAATATTAAACCAAGTGGGAGTGTATTTAAAAAACCAGTAGAAGAAATCGAAAAAATAATCAAAGTATGTCAAGTAAATAATATTGTTCCAAGTGGAGCCGTGTTTAATAGAATGTCTAAAGAAATAGAAGAAATAGTTCAAATATGTCAATTAAATGATATTATATTGGATAATAGTGTATTTTTACGAACAATAAACGAAATAGAAGAAATAATCAAAGTATGCCAAGCAAACAATATTAAACCAAATGGTAATATATTTAAGCAAACCGCTGAAAAAATCGAAAAAATAATCGAAGTATGTCGTACTAATGACATAAAACTAAGTGGGAGTGTATTTATGAAATCTGCTGAAGAAATCGAAAAAATAATCGAAGTATGCCATATTTATAATATCGAAATAATAGGTAGTATCTTTTTGCAAAAATCAAAAGATTTAACTGATAGTATTGAATATATAAAAAACAATTATGGTCAAGAATATTTGAAACCATTGATAATTAATAAAAGCGTTAAATATTTAGAACAAGTTTTCCCATATTTACAACAATTAAATGTTTTACCAATTGTAATAAATAGTGCATCTATTTTAACACTTAAATTAGAAGAAATAAAGGAAAGAAAAAGTATACTTGATATGCAAGGAATACCTATGGTAGATGAAAGAGGAAAATTTAATTCTATATTTGGAATGACTAGAAAAAAATATAATGAATTAAAAAACAAAATAATGGGACAAGAAGCGTTTAATAAATAAATGCTTTTTTTCTAAATTGTGATATAATATAACCGGTGGTTTTAATGAAAACTTTAATTATGATTTCTAATTTAACTCAAGTTAATTTAAAATGTGATGGGGTTATTATTGGTATTAGAGGTTTAAGTGTTAATATGCCAGTTTATTTTGAATTAGAAGATTTAAAGAATATTAATAAAGAAGTATTTGTTTGTTTAAATAAAAATATGCATAATAGTGATATAAATTATTTAAAAGAAACATTAATTAAATTAAATGATTACAATATTAAAGGTGTTATATTTTATGATTTAAGTATTCCTAATTTAGCTAAAAAATTAAATTTAAATTATGATTTGGTATGGAGCCAAGAACATATGACTACAAATTATAACACGATTAATTTCTGGTATGATAAAAATATAAAATATACTTGGGTATCTAATGATATTACTTTAAGAGAAATGAAAGAAATAAAAGAAAATACTAATGCAAAATTAATGGTTACCTTATTTGGGTATTTACCTATGTTTGTATCAAAAAGACATTTAGTTAAAAATTATTTAGAAACATTTAATTTAAAAGATAATTCTAAAATAAATTATATGGAAAAAGAAGGACATATTTTTCCTTTAGTTGATAATAATGAAACTATTGTTTATACTGATTTTATTTTAAATGGATTAAAAGAAAAATTATTATTGAATTATGATTATATTGTTTTAAATAGTTTTTTAATTGATGATGATAAATTTAGTAAAGTATTAGATATATTTAATAATGTAAATAGTGATAATGTAGATAAATTAGATAGTGAATTAAATGATTTATTTAATAATTTAGGAAAGGGCTTTTTCTATAATGAAACTGTTTATAAGGTGAAGTAAATGAAACCAGAGTTATTAGCACCAGCAGGTGATTTAGAAAGATTAAAATTTGCTTTATTATATGGAGCAGATGCGGTATATTTAGGTGGACAATTATTTGGGTTAAGAGCCAATGCTATTAATTTTACTTTAGAAGAATTAAAAGAAGGTGTAGAATTTGCACATTCTTTAAATAAAAAAGTTTATGTTACTGTTAATATTGTACTTCATAATAAAGAAATTAAATTTTTAATTGATTATTTAAAACAATTAGATGAAATAAAAGTAGATGCTATTATCGTTAGTGATTTAACTGTATTAGATTTAGCTAAAAAACATACCAATTTAGAAGTTCATATTTCAACACAACAATCAACTTTAAATTATGAAGCAGTAGAGTATTTAAAAGATTTAGGCGTAACTAGAGTAGTACTAGGTAGAGAAGTAACAAAAGAAGATATTGAAATTATTAAAAAAATTGGATTAGAAGTTGAAATATTTATTCATGGTGCAATGTGTGCAAGTTATAGTGGAAGATGTGTTTTATCTAATTATTTAACTAATAGAGATGCTAATCGTGGTGGTTGTAGTCAAATATGTCGTTGGGATTTCGATTTATTAGATGAAAACAAAAATATAATTAAAGGAGAAAAAAACTTTACTTTTTGCTCAAAAGATTTATCTTTATTAAAACATATAAATGAAATATGCGATATGGGTGTAACCTCTTTAAAAATAGAAGGAAGAATGCGTTCTATTTATTATATTGCAACAGTTGTAAATATTTATCGAAAAGCAATAGATGATTATTATAATAAAAAATATGTATACAATTCTAATTATGAGAATATACTATCAAGAGTAGCAAATAGAGATAGTATTGTTCAGTTTTTTGATGGAAATTATGGTAAAGATTGTAGTTATTATAATGATCGTATTGAAGTGTCTAATCAAGATTTTTTAGGTGTAGTATTAGATTATAATAAAGATACTAAAATTGCTACTATTGAACAAAGAAACTATTTTAAGAAAGGTGATATCGTTGAATTTTTTGGTCCAGATAAAATAAATACTTACGAAGTAAATGAAATATATGATGAAGATAATAATTTAATTGAAATTGTTAGACATCCTAAACAGATTGTTTACTTGAAAACTAATTTTGAACTAAATAAAAATGATTTAATGCGAATTAAGGTTGACAAATAAAAAAAAATATAGTATCATTTTGTAGACTTAAAAAGAGGTGAATAGAATGACAAATGAAGTTTATGTAACTGCTAAAGGTTTAGAAGATATGAAAAATGAATTAGATTATCTAATTAATGAAAAAAGACCTGAAGTTATTAATGCTTTAAAAGAAGCAAGAGCTTTAGGTGATTTATCAGAAAATGCTGAATATGATGCTGCTAGAAATGACCAAGCAATTACTGAAAATAGAATCAAAGAATTAGAAGTTTTAATTGAAAAAGCAAAAATCATCGATGAAGTGGCAACTGATAAAGTAACTATTGGAAACAGTGTTAAATTAGAATATGTTGAAGATGGTGATGTTGAAACTTATTCGATCGTTGGAAGTACTGAAGCAGATCCATTTGCAAATAAAATTTCTAATGAATCTCCAATTGCAAAAGCTATATTAGGTGCTAAAGTTAATGATGTTGTAGCAGTTGAAAGTCCTAATGGAACTTACAATGTTAAAATTGTTGAAATATTTTAAAATTACATCTTAATAGATGTTTTTTTAAGATTTTACTTGAAAATAAAAGATAAATATTATATACTATTAAATGTAATTTGAAGGAGGATTATAATGAAAGAAGTTATTATTAAAATTGATGGTGAAGAATGGAAAACTGCAATGGATAAAGCATTTAAAAAATTAAATAAAGATGCTAAAATTGATGGTTTTAGACCAGGTAAAGCACCAAAAGAAATGTATATTAAAAAATATGGTATGACTAGTATTTATATGGAAGCAGCAGAAGCAAGTTTAAATAAAGCATACGAAATGATGTTAGAAAAAAATGGTGATGATGTAATTGTTGCACAACCAGAAGTAAATGTTTCAGCAGTTACTGATGAATATGTAGAATTTAAATTTAATTTAACTTTAAAGCCAGAAGTAAAATTAGGTAAATATACTGGTTT
>CALVKO010000052.1 GCA_944332725.1 uncultured Bacilli bacterium | reverse complement strand
GCTAGAGATTACCAGATTAGGAGTTTCACCCAATTATATATTAAGCACCGAACTGGCGCACCCTAGTATATAAAAAAATAGTACTCAATCTAACAGATTAAGTACTTTTCTAAAGTTAAAACAATAGGTAAGTACTCAACATGCTAAAGTTAAGTATTCCCTTTTTATTATATGCAAGTTTCCTTGACAGATACATTGTATCATAAAATAATATGTTTGTCAAAATAAATTAATTAAAAATTAATTTTTATGCATTTATGTATTAATTAAAATTAATTTTATTTATATTAAATTTACTAAAACTAAATAATTTTAATTTTTTATCTTTTTAATCATCATATTTCGTGATATAATGAATATTATGAAAAAGAGGTTATATGTATGGAACAATTAAATAGAAGTGAAGCAAGAAAAATTATTATGACTATTCTTTATCAAATAGTTGTTTATGATAAAAATAAAATGATTTATGAAGTAGAAGATGTTATTAAAGAAAATTTAGAAATTGATAATGAATTTGTTAAAGATATTGTATATGGTGTTATAACATATCAAAATGATTTAGATAAAATTGCTAATAAATATTTAAATAATTGGACAATTGATCGTTTAGGTAGTACTGATATTGCTATTTTAAGAATGGGTATTTATGAATTATTATATACTGATACTCCAAGTATTGTTTCAATTAATGAAGCAGTAGAATTAGCTAAAATATATAGTGATGAAAGTGTTGCTAAAATGATTAATGCGGTTTTAGATAAAGTATATCATGAGATGGTGGACCATGAATGATAAGTATTTAAGTGTAAGTGTTATAAATAGATATATTAAACACGTAATAGATACAGATGCTAATTTACAAAAAGTATTTATTAAAGGTGAAATATCAAATTTTAAGGCTCATTCAACTGGTCATTTATACTTTTCGATTAAAGATGAAACTAGTAAAATAAATGCAATTATGTTTAATGGTAATGCTCGTAAATTAAATTTTAATCCAACAGATGGAACAAAAGTTTTAATAACTGGAAGAATTAGTGTTTATGAAGCATCTGGTAATTATCAAATTTATGTTGATGAGATGATTGAAGATGGTGTTGGTAACTTATATATTGCATTTGAAAAATTAAAAAAGCAATTAGCCGCCGAAGGATTATTTGATAATAAATATAAAAAAGCAATCCCTAAATATCCTACTAAAATAGGGGTAGTAACTGCTAATACTGGTGCTGCTATTAAAGATATATTATCAACTATAAAAAGAAGATTTCCTATTGGACAAGTTATATTATTTCCAAGTTTAGTGCAAGGTGATAATGCTGCTAAAGATATTGTTAAAAATATTAAATTAGCCAATACTTATGATTTGGATGTATTAATAGTTGGACGAGGTGGTGGATCTATTGAAGATTTATGGCCATTTAATGAAGAGATAGTGGCTCGTGCAATATTTGATTCTAAAATTCCAATTATCAGTGCGGTAGGGCATGAAGTTGATTTTACAATAGCGGATTTTGTCGCTGATTTAAGGGCACCAACTCCAACTGGAGCCGCAGAAATGGCTGTACCTAATTTAGTTGATTTAAATAAGTATATTGAACAATTAAAAATTAGATTAAGTTCAGATATAATTAAAAAAGTTAACATACAAAAATTAAACTTAGATAGTTTAAGAAATTCATATATACTTAAAAATCCCAATATATTATTTGAAAATAAAAAACAAAACTTAGATTTAATAAGTAATAAATTAACAGAAATTTTATTAAAAAAACTAGAAATAAAAAAACTATATTTAGATAGTTTAAAAAATTCATATGTTTTAAAAAATCCTAATGTGTTATATGAAAACAAAAAACAAAATTTAATTTTATTAACTAAAGAATTAAATAAAAATATTAATTTAAAAATAGATAATAATGTAACTAAATTAAATAATATTATTGAAAAACTAGAACTTATTAACCCATTAAATGTTATGAAAAGAGGCTTTAGTTTAACTTATAAAGATGATAAATTAATCAAAAGTGTTAAAAAAGTTAAGAAAGATGATATTTTAAATATTAAATTTAATGATGGTAATATATTAGTAAATGTAAAGGAGATAAATAATGAAATTTGAAGAAAAAATTAAAAAATTAGAAGATATTGTTGCTACTTTAGAAAGTGATACTAATGATTTAGAAGATTCAATTAACAAATATAGTGAAGCAATGAAATTAGTTAAAGAATGCGATGAACAATTAAAAAACATTGAAGAAAGTGTTAATAAAATAGTTAGTGAAAATGGAGAACTAGAAGACTTAAATATTGAAGAATAAGTCTTTTTTTCTTGTCAATAATAAATAAATATTGTATACTTTTAATAGAAAATGATTAAAAAATTTAAAACGATAAGGAGATGTTATAGAAAGTGCAAAAAACACAAGAAAAATTAATTGGTAATGAAAATAATATTTTATTTTATAACGATGAAGAAGGAAATGTAACTGTTGAAGTATTACTTGAAAATGAAGATGTTTGGTTAAATATAGAAGCAATTTCAAAACTTTTTAATATTGATAGAAGTGGTATTGTTAAGCATATCAATAATATTTATAAAGATGATGAATTAAAACAAAATTCAACTTGTGCAAAAATTGCACAAGTTCAAAAAGAAGGTAATAGAGAAGTTAAAAGAGTTTATCCATATTATAATTTAGATATGATTATTTCTATTGGTTTTAGAGTTAATTCTAAAAAGGCAATAAAATTTAGAACTTGGGCGAATAAATTAATTAAAGAATATATGGTGCAAGGTTTTGTATTAAATGACGAGAGATTTATGAAAGCAAAAAAATCGGATCAAGAATATTTTAAAAGATTACTCGAAAGAATTAAATTAATTCGTACAAGTGAAAGAATGTTTTATCAGAAGTTTACTGATATTTTTGCAGAATGCTCTATGGACTATGATAGAAATAGTGATATGGCTATAACATTTTATAAAACAATCCAAAATAAATTTCATTATGCTATTACAGGGCAAACAGCAGCAGAAATTGTTTATAATAGAGTAGATTCTAAAAAAAATAACATGGGATTTACTACTTGGGAAAATTCTCCTGCTGGAAAAATATTAAAATCTGATTGTACAATTGCTAAAAATTATTTAGATGAAAAAGAAATAAAAAATTTAAATAATTTGATAAACTTGTTTTTAGATATTGCTGAGAATAATGCTGAAAGAAATATACCGATGTACATGAATGATTAGACCAACGATGTAGAAAATGTTTTGAAATTATTTCATTATGAAGTATTAGAAGGAAAAGGAAAGATTTCACATAAGCAAGCAGTAGAAAAGGCAGAAAGTGAATATGAAAAATACAAAGTGATTCAAGATAAAAATTATATTTCTGATTTTGATAAATTATTAAATGAAGCAAAACAAATAGAAAATAATTAAAATTGTAATCAAAAATAATTAAAATTGTAATCAAAAATAATAAAAATTGATAGAGCTTAAAATTATTTTATTTTTAGGAGAAATATATGGATGTTATATTAGAAGTTAAAGAAAAATTAAAAAGAAAAAATAAAATATTATTTGACAAAAAAAGTCTTTTTTTACAAGATTTAATGTTTTTAATAAGTGAACAAAATCATAAAGTATTAACACTATGGTCTTTAGATTTAGCTCTTGAATTAGTTAATTATTTAGAAGAAAAATATCCGAATGAAGATAGCTTTAGAATAGCTTTAAATAAAACTAAGTTATGGAGTCAAGGTGAAATTAAAATGCCTGAAGCTAAAAAAGGAATTTTAAATTGTCATGCTGTAGCTAAAGAATTAACTAATAAAGAAGATATTTCTTTATGTCATGCCATTGGTCAAGCATGTGGTGTTGTTCATACTGTTGGTCACGCAATAGGGCTTCCTATTTATGAACTAACATCAATTGTTTATAAATATGGTATTGATAATTGTAAAGATAAATTAATAAATAGAAAAAAAGAATATATTGATAAAATATATTATTATCAAGAACATTATAAAGAATATGAAAAATGGGCTAAATTTTATAATTAAAGGAAAAATATAATGATGATAACAAATATTTTATTTAAAAAATATATTTTAATATATTTAATTATTATAAATTTGATAACTTTTATAGTATTTGGGCTTGATAAAATTTATGCAATAAAGAAAAGATGGCGATATAAAGAAATTTCTTTATTAGGATTGTGTTTAGTTGGTGGAACAATTGGTGGCTTTTTAGCAATGTATTTATTTAGGCACAAAACTAAGAAAAAAATTTTTGTAATTGGAGTTCCATTAATAATAATAATTCATTTGTTTATTATACTATGGTTTATAAAATAACTTAAAAATGACTAAATTGTAATAACTATTACAATTTATATTTGATATAATATTTAAAGGAGATGATAAAATGGGTTATGTTGAAGCTATTAAAACAGCAATTTTAATTTTTCCCTTAATTGCTTTTTTATTTACATTACCATTTATTTTACATCAATATCATAAATATGGAGCAATTCATAAATTTCGAACATTAATTATTTATTCATTTATTTTATATATGATAACTATTTATTTTTTAGTTATTTTACCGCTTCCTAGTATAAGTGATGTAACTAAACCAGATAAATTAATGAATTTAATTCCATTTTCTTTTGTTGACGATTTTATTAATAAAAGTTCCTTTATTATAAATGATCCTAATACATATTTACAAGCGTTAACTAGTTCAAGTTTTTACGTTGCTGCTTTTAATATTTTAATGACTATACCATTTGGAATGTATTTAAGATATTATTTTAAATTTAGTTTTAAAAGAGTATTTTTCTTTAGTTTTTGTTTAAGTTTATTTTTTGAATTAACGCAATTAACAGGACTATATTTTATTTATCCTTATCCATATCGATTATTTGATATTGACGATTTAATATTAAATACTTTAGGTGGGTTATTAGGATATTTATTAATGGGATTAATTGATAATTTTTTACCAACTCGTGATGAAATAGACAAACAATCAAAAGAATTAGGCAAAACAGTATCGGGTTTAAGAAGAATTACATTATTCTTTTTAGATATGTTTATTTTTATTATTTTTACTATTTTTATAAGTTTATTTACTAAAAAAGCTATTTATATTTCTTTTATAATATATTATATTTTAATACCTTATTTTAAAAATAATCAAACGTTAGGTGGTAAGTTCTTAAATGTTAAGTTAGACTTTCCTAATAAAAAATTAGTAAGATTAATTTTAAGAATTACGTTTATTTATCTTTATTATTTTGTTTTGGTTTATTTTTTAGTAATAAGTTTATTTGCAATAATAAATTATTTAAATTTAAACACATTTATAATTTTTATTTTAATAGTTTTAGTGTTATTAGGGGTATTTACTTTTTATTTAACCAATATAATAATAATTTTAAAAGATAAAACTATATTTTATGATAAGTTATTTAAAGTTACATATGAAAGCACAATTTTAATTGAAGAAGCAATTGAGGATGAATTTGAAGGTGAGAAAAATGAAAAAAGAGAAAGTATTTAGAATATTAACTTTTATATTTATGATTTTAATTTTTATTGGAGCTGGGTATGTACTATTAAATAAAGGGCAAGTAAATGCAGGATATGCAGTTATTCCAAGTTTATTTTGTGCTATATTTTCTCAATTGGCAGTTTATGAAAAATTTAAAAATAAATAGGAGATACATTTATGAAAAATAAAATACTTAATTCAATTATTATTTTTATGATTGGTTTAATATTAGGAATTGCTTCAAAATTATTTGATATTTATACAGAAATATTAGGAAATATATTTTCCGAATTTGCTGTTTGGATATTGTTTGGGACTTTAATATCTATATATAGTGATAACAAAAAGAAAGCAATGATAAATGTTTTTCTATTCTGTATGGGTATGCTAATAACTTATTATTTAACAGCGCATATTACTAATTCTGTATATGACTTGGTATTTATTAAGGGATGGACTTTGTTTGCTTGCATTTCACCAATATTTGCATATTTCACTTGGATGGCAAAAGAAAGGGGGATTCTTCCTATAATAATCCGTTTAGGAATAATTGTAACATCAGTATTTTCTAGTATGTTTTTATTTACTTTTGATATATTTGATTTAATAATAAATTTAATATTAATATATTTTTTATTGTTTAAAAAAATTAAAAGATCTAATTAAATTATTTTTTGTAGTATTTTATTAATATAATAAGTATTATTTTTAATATAATTTTTGAATGTTAATAAGCATTGCTTGTAGCAACGGACTAATCTTTATATAATAGTTTTGTAAAGAAAGGAGTTGTTTTAAAATGTTAAAAGATAATATTAAATCAATAAGAAAATCAAAAGGACTTTCTCAAGAAGAACTTGCTATAAAATTACATGTAGTTAGACAAACAATTTCTAAATGGGAACAATGATTATCAGTACCTGATTCGGAAATGTTAATTTCAATATCAGAAGTTCTTAATACACCAGTAAGTACTTTACTTGGAGAAAATATTATTGAATCTAAAGTTGATGATTTAAAAGTAATTTCTGAAAAATTAGAGATAATAAACTTTCAATTATCAGAAAGGAAGAATACAAGACGAAAAATAGTTCTTTGGTTATTAATTTCTTTGTGTGTAATCATAATATTAGCTTTTATATTTTTTTTCTTATTAAATAGTTCTTATTTAAGTTGGGATTATAATAATCCTGAAAAGGCTGTTTTAGGCGTTGTTTTACATTCATTTGAATGGTTATTTATGAGAATAGCTCCAATTGTTTTTATTGGAATAATTATGGTAATTATTTTAACTCGAAAGAAATCTTAAAATTGTTATATTGAAAATTAAAATTACTTTATATTAAAATATAGAGTAATTTTTTTATTTATGCTATTACATTCAAAATACTTAAATAAAAAACAAGTTTTTAAATAAATATACTAAAAAAGGGTAGAATT
>CALVKO010000051.1 GCA_944332725.1 uncultured Bacilli bacterium | reverse complement strand
AATCATATCAAGATTATAATAATTCATATTATATGTTTTTCCGTTTGAGGCAACTGTTCGGAATTTCCGAACAGTTGATAATTCATCTAATTCTTCCTCTTCAAATATATGTTTTATATGCTCTGATATATTGGATTTGCTTGAATTATATAATTTCACTAGTTGTTCTTGATTCAACCAAACAGTATTATCTTGCAATTTAACCTCTATATTATCATTGCCATTTTTATCTTTATAAATAATTATATTGCCATGTTCATTCATTGTTCTCCCTCCCATTTTTAATAATTGATACTATAATAGTAAAGTTGCGATCATTCTTTTTACTTTTTAATTCAATTAGCATTATATGTTTATTATCAAATTTTTTTAAAATAAAGCAATTTTACTATTTTTTCATTTCGTGTCATTTGATACAACTTAGCCATGAAGTAAATCCCATATGCTCTTTTTCTGAATTTGCTCGATTATAAATAATTTCTGCTGCAGTTTGATGAGAAACTGCAAAATGCATTTTATTTTGTACTTTTTTAAAAAACTTAATTGTAGTAGGTGATTTTCTATCATAATCAACGCTTGTTGCATATATATCAGTAATTTTTTGATAAAATCTTCTTTCAGATAATCTTATTTCTCTTATTTCAGCAAGTACTGTTTCAAAATAATCTTCGTCAAAAAATATTCCATTTTCCATTCTTCTTTTGTCTAATAAATATCCTTTTTTAGAAAATTCCTTTAAAACATAAATTGCCCATCTTCTAAATTGAATAGCTCTATCTGAATTAATTCTAAATCCTAAAGAAATTGCAACATCAAGATTATAATATCTAACCATTCGCTTTACTTCTCTACTACCTTCTTTTTGAACTGTCAAATAATTTTTGACAGTTGAATTTTCTTCTAATTCAAAAGTTTCAAAAATATTTTTTAAATGATAACTAACATCTTGCTTACTTGCATCATAAAGTTCAGTCATAGCACTTTGTGATAGCCATAAATCACCATTTTCAAAACGCACAGAAACACCTTTTTGTCCTTTTTGACTTTCAAATATCAAAAATTCAGCACTACTACTTCTTATAATTAAATCTTTTGCCATTTTAATCACCTTCAAAATATTTCTTTATTTGTTCGGTATATTCACCATTATCTAAGTGAGTATAAATAGGATTTAATACTTTTAATCCTTTTTTACCATTTTTCATTCCTTCGATTAATAATATATTTGCTTCCATATTAGTTTTAGGATAAATAAATTGAATTTTTTTAGGTTCAATATTATATTTTTGCATACTATTTAATATATCTAATAATCTTTCAGGACGATGAACTATAGCAACATAGCCATTATTTTTAAGTAATTTTTTAGATATTTTAAATATATCATCTAAATTTAATTTAATTTCATGACGAGCAATAGTTTTATAATCAGATTTATTTAAATTAGATTTTTCGTGTACTTTAAAAAAAGGTGGATTACATGTTATTACATCAAATGATTCTGTTTCAAATTGATTATATATTTCATTTATATCAGCGTTAATAATATTAATTTGATTTTCTAAATTATTTATTTTAACTGATTTAACAGCTAAATCATAAACTTCTTTTTGAATTTCAACACCAGTTATTAAAGCATTAGTTTTAGTGGATAAAATTAAAGGTATTGGCGCATTACCACAACCAATATCTAATATGTTTTTAATATTTTTATTTAAGGTTACAAAATTAGGTAATAGAATAGAATCTAAAGAAAAATTAAACATTTGTGTATTTTGTACAATATATTTATCTTTATATCCTAATAAATAATTAGTTACTTCCATCTATCTCAACAATCCCTACATCTTTAATATCAACATTATATTTTTTATTTAAAATATCGATACTAACAACTTTACCTCGACCTTTAGGTGTATCCACAACATTACCAATATTAGGCATATCTTTACGATACTCTTTATAGGTTTCATCTTCATATTTTAAACAACATAGAAGTCTACCACAAACACCATTAATTTTATTAGGATTTAAAGATATATTTTGATTTTTTGCCATATTGATAGATACTGAAGACATATCGGAATTGAATCTTGCACAGCATAATTGTCTACCACATAACCCACATCCACCTATTTCTTTAGCCTTATCTCTAACTCCAACTTGTCTTAATTCAATTCTTGTTTTATAGATTGTGGCTAGTTCTTTAGCAAGTTGTCTAAAATCAACTCTATTATCTGACAAAAATCTAAACAATAATTGTGACCTATCAAAAGTAAAATTGGCATCCATTACTTGCATATTAAGTTCTAGTTTTTCAATTAATTTTTTACATTTATCTAAAGCAATTTCTGCATCTCTTAAATTTTTCTTATATTCTAAATAATCTTTTTTAGTAGATATTCTAATAACATCTTTTAACATTGATTTAATCTTAGTTTCTTCAATTTCAAAAGGCGGTAAAATAACTTTACCGAATTGTAATCCTCGTTCTGTTTCAACAATAACAGTAACATTTCTTCTTAAATCGAATGTTTTTGGATTAAAATAATATATTTGTTTGTTATTATCAAATGCAATTCCTACAACTTTCATCTTACACCACTTTCTAATTCAATTATAATTTTATCCATTAATAAATTTAAATTGGCATTATAATCTAAATATGTTCTATGCTCGTTTATAATATTTATTTTATTAACTAAATTATCCACAGTATTTTTATTAGAAATATCGACAATCAATTCTAAATAATCATCAAATATTTCAACATTACAACCTATTTTATAATTTAAAACATCTTTATAAAAATAAATCATCAATAATATATATTTGCTCATTTCTTGTTTATCATTAAAATAATTAAACCAATAATCATTCATGTATAATAATATTTTTTTATGATTGTTTTCATAATATTTAATAAATTTTAATAAAACATCTAATTTTTCTTTATTATTTTCATCATTAATAAAATTGTTATAATCCTCATTATTATCAGTTAATAATTGTCCTACTTTATTAAAAGTATTTTTATTTTCTAAATCAACTTGTCCATTTAAAGAAATTATTTGACACCTTGAAATAATTGTATCTAATAATTGATAAATGTTATTAGTTATTAAAATAGCAATTATTCCTTCTTGTGGTTCTTCTAAAAACTTTAATATTGTATTGGCCGAGTTAACATTTAACTTTTCTGCTTTGTTTATAATATAAACTTTTTTATTTCCCACAAGTGATTTTTTATTAAATTCTTCTTGTAATTCGGTTAATTGTTCTTTTTTAATACTACTACCATCAGGATTAATTATCTTTAATTCAGAAAAATTATTATCATCAATCATCTGACATTGCATACAGTTGATACATTCATCATAAGGACACAATAATAATTTAGCAAATGTTAAAGCAAAAGCAAAACCTTTATCATAGCCATTAGTTTCAATTAAATAAGCATGCGCAAAATGTTTTTTATTTAATGTATTTTTTATTATTTGATAAGCAATTGGTTGAGTATTTTGATATTGTTCTAACATTTTAACACCTTCCTAAAATACGACAATTAATATAATAATTAGTGAAAATAAAGCAGGTAAACCAAATATAGTTAATAAAGATACCGTTATTATATTAATTGGTATTATTAAATTTATTGGTGTTACAAGTAAATTATATCCATATAAAACAAAAGCACTGATAACAATTCTTTTGATTAAATTAAATAATTTTTTAAACATATTATTCACCAATAAAAATTATGAATTAATTTTATTCAGTATGACAAGTTATATTTTTTCTTTCTTGTAACGCTAGTTCTAAAGTTAAAGCATCAACATAATCCATATCTGCCCCCATTGGTACACCATGCGCTATTTTAGATATTGTAACATTTTTGTCTTCTAATATTTTTGATATATATAACGCCGTTGTTTCACCTTCTATACTTGGTTTAACAGCAATTATAACTTCTTCAATATTATCATTTTTAATTCTATCTAATAAACTATCTAAATTAATATCTTCGGGATTAACATCTTCTAATGGAGATATCAAGCCATCTAAGACGTGATATAATCCGTGATATGAGCCAATTTTTTCAAATTGAAAAACATTTTTAGGTTCTTCAACAACACAAATAACCTTTTTATCTCTTGTTTCACTACCACAAATTGGACAAATATCAGATTCTGATAAATTATTACATTTTTTACATCTTTTAATATTTTTTTTAGAATCTTTTAAAGACTGCGCAAAAAGATCAATTATTTCTTGATCCATTTCTAAAGTATACAGAGCCATTCGTTCAGCAGACTTTTCGCCAACTCCTGGAAATTTTTTATAACATTCAATTAAATTATTAATTGTTTCTGGATATAACATTAGAATAACCCCGGCATTCCTTGAGTGTATTTTCCCATTTTCTTTTCAGTTTCTTTATCTATTTTATCCATTAATTCATTAACAGCAACTAAAATTAAATCTTCGACCATTTCTATTTCATCTTTAGAAATATTTTCCATATCAATTTTAATAGATTTAATTTTTTTATTTCCCATTGCTTTAATTGTTAAAAAAGATTTAGTACATTCAAACTCTGTTTCATCTATTTCCTTTTTAGCATTCATCATATCCTTTTGTAATTTTTGTGCTTGTTTCATCATAGCTTGTATATTCATATTTTTTCCTCCTTAATTATACTCTACGATTTCTCCAAATAATGACTTCATATCATCAACTGGTTCGTTATTTAATTTACTTAAAATATCATTAATCGAATATATTTCTTTTTGATATTCATATTTTTGTTTTTTACTATTGAAATTTTCTTTTATTATATTCCATTTATCACTATCAACTGCAACTACTTTATATGGCTTATTAAAAACTAAATTAATTAAACTTTCAATATTAATTATATTTTCATTGAATAAATTAGATAAATGTTCAGTTTTATAACTAAATATTAAATATTCATCACTCACTGCTTTTAATTCCCCATCTAATACCATTGTTGCATAAATATTATATTTTTCATCCATTACATAATCCATTATTCTATTTAAATTATTTTTTAATTCGATAGTGTCTTTTTTAGAAAATTTTGAAAGTGTATTATTTACTCTTATTTCAACAAATTTATTAAGTTTTTCTAATAAATCACTATCAATTAATTTTTTATTTATTTCCGGGGAAATATTTTTATTTTCCACAGTATTACTATTTTTTAATTCAATTTCAATTTTTTTTGATATATTTTCAGATTGTTTTATTTCCTGGGTAATAATTTTAGTTGCAACAGTTTGTTCTGTAACAATTTTATTTTCCAATTGATTATCAAATTTATTTAACATTTTTATGAAGGCAAGTTCTAAAATCATTTTAGGATTAGAAAACTTTTTCATGTCCAATAATGAATCATTTAATATACTAATATAATTTAACATTTCTTCAGTTGAAATATCTTCATTTATTTCTCGGTAAATATTTTTATCTTCTAAAGATGTTGTATTAGCTAAAATAGCATTTCTTAAAAATAAAATTATTTCTTCAGTTATTTTTATAATACTTTTTCCTTTATTATTATATTCAGTTATAGTATTAATGACTTGTGTTAAATTTTTTTTAATTACATTTTTCATTAAATTTAAAACTTTTTCCTGTGAAATAGTTCCGTTTACTTCATGGACATCATCTAATGTAACAATATCCACAGCATATGACACAACTTGATCAAGAATTCCAATCGCATCTCTTAAACCACCATCACCTAAACGTGCTATTTCCCAAATTGCATCATCTTCAATTGCTATTTTTTCATTATCACATATATACTTTAATCGATTATAAATATTTTCCAAAGGTATTTTCTTTAAATCAAATCTTTGACAACGCGATAATATTGTAACTGGTACTTTGTGAGGATCGGTAGTAGCTAAAATAAAAATTACATGTGAAGGTGGCTCCTCTAATGTTTTTAATAAAGCATTAAACGCTCCAATAGTCAACATATGCACTTCATCAATAATATAAATCTTATATTTTCCAAGTGATGGGACTAAATTAACTTTATTATTTATTTCCCTAATTTCGTCAACACCATTATTTGATGCAGCATCCATTTCAATAACATCCATGTTTTGTTCGTTACTTTGTGTACAGCAGACGCACTTATTACAAGGCATTCCATCAACACTATCTTTACAATTTACTAATTTTGCAAATATTTTAGCAATAGATGTTTTCCCACATCCACGAGGTCCAGCAAATAAATATGCATGACTTATTTTATCATTTATAACTGCATTTTTTAATGTTCTAATAATTATCTCTTGCCCAGCAACATCATCAAATGTTTTAGGACGATATTTACGATATAATGCTTGATACATATTATTCACCTCGACTTTATAATTATATCATTTTTAATTAAAATATTAAATAGTTATCTTCTTTTTTTAAAGAATTCCTGCAATACAAGCAAACATTTGTTTTGTAAAACGTTTTTTTCTACCTCTATATTGTTTTTTTCTAACAATTCCACAGCACCATAATTTTCATTAGATGTCCCATATACAACTTTTTTTATACGAGATTGAATAATTGCACCACAACACATTAAGCAAGGTTCAACAGTTACATATAAAGTACAATCTAATAATCGCCAATTGTTTAATTTTTTACAAGCCTTATTAATAGCAATTATTTCAGCGTGCGAAGTTGCTAAATTTGTTGATTCTTTTTTATTATATCCACGCGAAATAATTTTATTATCTTTAACAATCACACAACCAATAGGCACTTCATTAATAGAAAATGCTTTATTTGCTTCCTTTAATGCTTCTATCATATATTTTTCCATATTATCACCTACAAAAAAAGCACACACATTTAGAGGATCTTATGGCTGCTGTCTTCCGACTCTGACCAGATTCAAACATAAATGTTGTGCATATATAATATACATTATAAAATAATAAATTGCAATAGTTTAATCAAAATATCACAAAATAATAGTATTAATAATATGTGTATAATATACTTATATTATTTTCAATTTTAAAATTCAGGTAATAAATTTATTCTAATTTTCAAAATTAGAATAAATATTAATGCTAATTTTAAAAATTAGTATATTTATTATACTCACTATGTTTCACGTGGAACATTAATTTATTTACTTACTATGTTTCACGTGGAACATTGTTTTATTTACTTAATATGTTTCACGTGGAACATTGATTTATTTACTTAATATGTTTCACGTGGAACATTGATTTATTTTCTTACTATGTTTCACGTGGAACATTGTTTTATTATACTACTATGTTTCACGTGGAACATTGATTTATTTACTTAATATGTTTCACGTGGAACATTGATTTATTATACTCACTATGTTTCACGTGGAACATTGTTTTATTATACTACTATGTT
>CALVKO010000050.1 GCA_944332725.1 uncultured Bacilli bacterium | reverse complement strand
TCTAAAATTTAAACATACTTTTTCTCCTTTTTATTATTAAATTTCCTTTTTTTTGCATAATTTATTCTATTTTACTGATTATTCATTGCTTTCTAATACTTTTTCAACTTCACTAATTAATTGCTCTTTATTTGGAATATAGTAAGTATAAGTAGATGCAAATATATTATTAGATAAACCACCTAATGCATATTCTAATGCAACCTTATCTTTTTCAGCACATAAAATTATACCTATTGGTTTACCATCATCTTCACTATTAACAACATTTTCATAATAGTTTAAATATAAATTCATTTGTCCAACATTTTCGGCTTTTAGCTTGTTCATTTTTAAATCAATAAGAACATAAGATTTTAAAAACTTGTTATAAAAAACCATATCTACATAATAATCTGTGTTATTAAGTGTTATTCTTTGTTGTGATCCAACAAACATAAATCCTTTTCCTAATTCAAGTAAGAAATCTTCAATATGTCTTATTAATTTATATTCTAAATCTTTTTCTAAAAGTGGTTTAGGTTCTTTTACTCCTAAAAATTCAAATACATAAGGTTGTTTTACTATATCACTAGGTTCACTTAAAATTTGCCCCTCTTTTGATAGTTCTAAAACTTTTTGTTTATTTGCTTTACCATCTGATAATAATAATCTTTCAAATAATGATGTATCAAGTTGTCTTTGTAATTCCCTAACAGACCAATTTGAATTGATACATTCTTTCTCATAAAAGTTCCTTTTATCATCATCTTTTATTGTTATTAACTCAATATAATGTGACCAACTTAATGATTCACTAATTTTACTATAATCAGGGTAAGTATTATAAAACCATCTCATATAAGTTAAATTAGTATATGAATATCCTTTTCCTAAAAGTTTAGTTAATTCTTTTGATAAACCTTTTAAAACTTCTTTTCCATATTCTAATCTGTTATTATCTTCATTTTCATGTTTAACAATAATTCTTCCTATGTTCCAATAAACATAAGTTATAGATTTATTTATTTCCTTTGCTAAATTATTTTTTGTTTCATTAACCATATTAGTTATTTCTAAAGCCATAGTATTATTTTTTTCTAACATAATAATCTCCTTTCTTGAATTCTTCAGACGCGTCTGAAGAATCTTAATTTTCCAACCAGTGAATGGAATTTCTTATCTAATATAATTTTACCATATAATTATCGTTCTAAATCATCATCTTTACTATAATTACTACTATATTCATTTTGTATAACTTCTAAATCTTCATCATCAATAATTTCTTCTTCGTGTAATTCATCAATTAAATCATCATACTTATTTGAAGAAAAGAATTTATCTTGTAAGAACTTAATAAACTTATTCCATAATTCCTTAAAGTAATCTAATGCCTCTTGTAGGTTATCAACTTTATCTTCTAACATATCAATAGTATCATTTGCAAAATCTAATCTATTTTCTAAATCACTAATTCTATCTTCTCGAGTAGTGATTTTTTTCTTTAATTCTTCAACATCATTAGAATGATTTTTTAAATCTTGCTCATATTTATCTAATATTACATTTATATCATTAGAATCTTTTAAATTAGATGTAGTATCATTAGCTTGTTTTTTATATTTTTTAATTTTATCTATATCAACATTAGAGATAGTATAATTATTTTTATTCATCATTGTTGGTTTTAAATTATTTATAATATCATTTATCTCACTTGATTTATTTTGTAGTTGATCGGCTTTGTCGTTTAATTCTTTTAATTGTTTCTTATGTTTTTCTTGTTCTTTTCTAAATTTATTATAATCCTTCATATTAGCAACATTAATATCAATATTTCTACCTTCCTCTTTATCTTGGTTATTTATAATATCACTTTTTATAGATTTGTCAATTCCCTGATTAGGGAATAGTAGTATCTTTTAAGAAGTTGGTATATAAATAATTAAGTTAATTGCTTTATAAATGACTCTAATTCGTTTATTTCAAGTTTGTTTGATAAATTACCTACATATATAATTTTTGAGTAATTAAAGGCTAAAAAAGTAATACCTTTAATTATTATTCTATGTGGCTCAATATATGATAGATTAGTTCTATCTATTTTTCTTATATTACCATTTATTATTGTTGGAGTAGTATTACAAAATCCACATATAAATTCTATTTTCTTTTTTAATTCATCATCAAACTCTAATTCTTTCTTTACAATATTAATCATTTAAATCTGTCCTTTCTTTAAATAACAAAAAAATACCAACTTCTTTTAGAAATTGATATTTTCTATATTAAATCCAAAACTTGAAAAGTCTGGACAGATTTCCCAATGGTGCCGAAAGACAGAATTGAACTGTCCGCTGATCCTTACCAAGGACCTGTTTTACCACTAAACTATATCGGCATAATGAAATTATATCACAATTTCATTATCTTTTGAATATAATAAACCTAATATTATAAAAAAGTATGGCGCTACATCAATTACACTAATATTGCCAAACGCTTGAATTGAATATCCAATAAAAGCAATAAATATAGCAATATAAAAATTATCTTTAAATTTAAATCCTTTAATAAAAATAATTAAGCATAGTAGACAATAAGTAATTAAAGCAAATACTCCATTGGTTATTAACATTTGATAATATATATTATGGGCTTTATCATAAATTAATCCTTTATCTTGCGGATAAACTACTCTTAAATTATCTAATCCACAACCAAACAAATAATATTTTTTAGCAATAGGAATTAAATTTTTCCACAATCTTATTCTACTACTACCATAATTATATTCTTCATTTTTAGAAGCAATACTATTAACTGTATCAGTAATTTCATATTTAATATTATATCTACGATTATTTTCTTTAATTGTTTCATATCTTAAATTTAATAAATAATCATTTATAAAAAATAAAATTACAAATATAATGACAATTTTTAATAAATTAATTTTGCTAATACCTTTAAAAAATAAAACAAATAAAAATCCTGAAACAAAACCAATAAATGGTGCGGTTGAACTTGCTAAATATAATCCTAGAGCATAAATAATCGATAAAATTAAATATATATTTTTTTTATTTAGTATGTATAATGTGCTACTAATTAATACAAGTAGTACCATATAACTGCCAAAGAAATTAGGATTACCACATAATCCCATCGCCATATATGATTTAGAAAAATGTTTAATAAAATTAAAATCAGTATATACTTGTAAAAATGCATAAACAACTTGAATTATACCTAATATAAAGAACAAATTAATTATTTTTTCTTTATATTTTTTATTGCTAATATTTTTAACATTCAAAAATACAAAATAATAATTTAATATCGTTAACAACCCTTCATTACGATTAGTTTCACCAAATATTGATATATTTATATCTTGGGCAAAAACAGTTGAAATTAAGGCTAATATAATTAAAATATAAGTAATTATATCGACATAAGTTATTTTTTTATAATTTAGTACATATAAAATAATAAAAATAGGAAGACTTAACCATAAAACATAAACATGATTAAAATCATAAGAATTAGATATAACACCATTTAAAAATAAAATATATGAAACAAATTTAAATAATGGTATACATATCATAAATAGCATAACAAAACGATATATCATCTTATCTAATAACTTCATCTTAAACACCATATTAATTATATAATAAAAAAATTATCGAAGCAATATTATAATCGACAATTTTTTTCTAAACATTTTTCTTCTTCTTTTTCAAACTCGATAGTTGAATGGGAAATATTAAATTTTAATAATTCTTTTTTAATAAATTTTTTTATTTTTTCTGGATTATTACTTACAACATGTAAAGTAGCATAATTGTTATAACCATCGATACTCCATACATGAATATGATGAATTTCAATAATATCTGTATTATTTTCTAAATGTTTTTTTATTTTATCAATATCGATATTTTTAGGTACTTTAATTAAGAATAAATCGATTACTTTAGATAAATTATGTAAAGCATGAAACAAAATATAAATAGATATAAATATACTCATTAATGAATCGATATAAACAATATCAAATAATTTTATTAATAATGATCCTATTAAAACAACAATCCAACCAAAAACATCTTCTAACATATGTAAATTAACTGACTTTTGATTTAATGAATCCCCTTCTTTAGTCATATAAGCTGCTAATAAGTTAAATATAATTCCAATGATAGATAAAATAAGCATACCATCATAATTTATTGTTACTGGATTAAATAATCTAATTAAAGCATTTATAATAACAAAAATAGAACCTGTTATTAAAATAACAGTAGTAATTAAAGCGCCTAATATAGAATATCTAATATAACCATAAGTATATATATTATCTGGTTCTTTCTTACTTTTTTTCTCTAAAAAATAGGATATACCAATACTTAAAGCATCGACGAAATCGTGAATTGCATCGGACAATATTGCAATACTATTAGTGAATAATCCACCGAATAATTCAATAATCGAAAAACTTATATTTAAAAAAAATGCAACAAAAATATTTTTATCTGTTTTCATTTTAAAAATCCCTCAATAATCATTTTTTCTGCTTCTTTTAAAGTTAATCCTAAAGTCATTAATTTAGTTAATTGTTGACCAGCAATCTTACCTATTGCTGCTTCGTGAATTAAATTAGCAGATGCATCCTTAGCATAAATTATAGGAATTGCTTTAACTTGCGCATTTTCTTTAATAATTGCATCACAAGAAACATGAGCAAAAGATTTAGTATTACCAATTACATCAGATGTAAATTCTTGATATGAATTTTCAGTAGCTACCGATCTTGAAGTTACATGAGCACTAGCATTTTCTCCATTTAGATTAACAATAAAATCAGTTTTGGCATATTGTTCTTCTTCGGTATATAATTTTTCATTGATTGTTAAAGTCGCATTTTCTTGTAACTCTGCTTTAGTTATTCTTGTTGTTTTATCTACTCCTTTTATTTGAACAGTTTCAATGTTTAAAGTAGAACCTTCTTCTAAATATGCTTCAGTAATTGGATTAAATATTTTATTTCCAGTACCTTCACCATAATGTTTTTCAACATATCTTACTTTAGAATTTTTACTTAAATAAAATCTATGTATTCCATCATGCTGGGATGTTTTGTGTTTAATATTATGAATACCACATCCAGCCACAATAATAACATTGGCATTTTCTCCTATATGAAAATCATTATAAACAACATCTTTAATACCTGATTCAGATATAATTACTGGAATATCAATAATTCCAAATAAAGTATTTTCTTTAACATATATATCAATACCTTTAGAATTAGGCTTATTTACTATTTTTATATATTCATTTTCTTTCCTTTTAACTGTTTTACCATTTTCCCTAATATTATAACTATCCGCTTCTTCTATTTTATTATTAATAATTTTATCTAATAAACTACTCACATAAATCACCGCCTTTAGGGCAAGAAAAAATATCTTTTAAAATACTTTTATCACCAACCTCTTTTATTTTACCATTTTCTAGCAAAATAATTTTATCGGCGATATTCAATATTCTTTCTTGATGAGAAATAATTAAAGTAATACCTTTAGAATCTTCTTCGATTTGTTTAAATACCTCTATTAAATTATTAAAACTCCATAAATCAATTCCTGCTTCTGGTTCATCAAATATAGACAATATTGGTTTACGGGCTAAAATAGTAGCAAGTTCAATTCTTTTTAATTCACCACCCGATAAAGATGTATTAACTTCTCTATCTACATAATTTAAAGCACACAATCCAACTTTGGATAATATATTACACGCTTCAACTTTAGTAATATCTTTTTTTATAGCCACCTTTAATAAATCATATACAGTTATACCTTTAAAAACAGCAGGTTGTTGAAAAGCAAAACCAATCCCCATATTTGCCCTTTCAGTAATAGTTTTATTAGTTATATCGATATCATTAAATAAAATGGTCCCAGAAGTTGGTTTTTCTATTCCCATAATTATTTTGGCTAAAGTTGATTTGCCACTTCCATTAGGTCCTGTTATAACATAAAATTTATCATCCAATAATTTTAAATTGATGCTTTTTAATATTTCTTTTCCATCTTTTTTAAAACATATATTTTTAAGTTCTAGCATATATTTCCTTTCTACATATTATCTTCTACGTGATATTTCTTCTTCATAAGTCTTTTCACTTATATTATTTTGTAATTCTTTTTCAATTACTCCAATTTTTTTATTTAATAAATTCATATATTTTTCATCTAAATAAATAGAATACTTTTCTTTAATTATTTTTTTATATCTTTCCAAATCTCCTAAAGCAATTCTTGTATCATCATCATCATCACCATCTAAGCATTCAATAATTATTTTTAAATAAAAATCTAATTTATTTTTTATTTTTCTTTTAATTACTTTTTCAATCAAAGATGGTTTAATAATAACCATTTCATTTACCTTTATTCCATCATATGGATAATTATTTTTAGGATTAAATTTATACCCACTGCTTTTATCACAGTTAATTAAAACAACCTCACCATTATAATTTTTTTTTGATATTAAATATTGTTTCATGTTAATCTTCCCCCAATAAATCTGGTCTACGTTCTTTGGTTCTTTTTAAACTCTGCTCGTAGCGCCATTTATTAATATTTTCATGATGCCCTGATAACAAAACATCTGGTACTTTTAATCCATTATAATCAGCAGGTCTAGTATAAGTTGGATAATCTAACAAATTATTATTGAATGAATCATTTAAATGAGAATCAGTTTCAATTACACCATCAATTAATCGAACTATACTATCAGTTACTACCATACTTGCTAGTTCCCCACCAGTTAAAATATAATCACCAATCGATAATTCTAAATCTGCTAAAGTTCTTATTCTTTCATCGAATCCTTCATAATGACCACAAATAATAATTAAATGTTTTTTATTTTTTAATTCATATGCTTTTTTTTGATTATATGTATTTCCTTGAGGTGTCATTAATATAACATATGAATTATCCTTTCTTAAATCTGCTACTGCATCAAATATTGGTTGAGGCATAAGTACCATACCTGCGCCACCACCAAATGGATAATCATCAACTTTTTTATGTGGATCTTTAGAATAATCCCTTATATTATGAATATTAATAGTTACTTTTTTGTCTAAAATAGCTCTTTTAATAATTGATTCAGTCAAAAAATTATCATACATATTTGGAAATAAAGTTAAAATATCAATTTTCATCTAATAATCCCTCTATTACATTTATGGTTAATTCTTTTTTATCTAAATCGACACTTTTAATAAATTCATCAACAAATGGTATTAAATAATTCTTATTTCTATTTTTAACTACTAAAATTTCTTGTTTGTTTTTAATGATGCTATTAACTTTACCAATTAATTTATCATCACCATAAACTTTTAAACCAATTATATCTTCATCTACATAACCATCAATATCTAAATCTTCTCTTTTAACAAAAACTTCATCACCTTTAAATATAATAGCATCATTTATATCATTTATATCATCAAATTTAACCATATCATAATTTTTATGCTTACGATAACTATCAATTATAACTTTTTGTTTTCTTTTACCTAAATATAATTTATTACCTTTAAAAAAAACTTTATCTTTAAACTTAAAATCAGATACAATTCTTAATTCACCTTTAATACCATGAGTATTTACTATTTCTCCTACATACACCATATAAATCCCTACTTATCTAATTCGTATAAAATAATACTTGTTGCTACCCCAACATTTAAACTTTCACATCTATCATTCATATCGATATATATAAATTCATCACATAATTCACTACTTAATTCACTGATGCCATTTCCTTCATTGCCCATTATTATAACAAATTTAGAAACTTTTTCAA
>CALVKO010000049.1 GCA_944332725.1 uncultured Bacilli bacterium | reverse complement strand
GTATAAAATTAATAAAAAAACAAGTATTTTCAATACTTGAACAGGCATTTTTATTCATAAAGTGTCAAACTTGGGATCACCTTTTCTATATTTTTAACAAATCAATTCATTCATTTAATTATTATATTTAAAAAAAATTAAAAGTCAATTTAATACTTATGAGTATAAAATATTTTATAATATCAAAAAAATTATATTTTTTATTTGCAATAATGATTTTATAATGTATAATATAGTTAGAAAGTTGGGATAATATGAAAAAGAACTCAGGAGTATTTTTTTTAATCTTACTTATATTAATTTATGCTTTACCATTAATTTTGGATTATGTTGCAACAAGTTTAGAAGAAAGTACTGGTCCAAACGACTATGCTAGAATAGTTGATGTCGATTATAAAGCAGTTGTTTTAGATAAACAAGGATATGGTGGTGATATATTAGTTACCGAAAAATTAACTTATGATATTCACGCTGCTTCAATAAATAATCCATTCTGGGAATTATGGCGTGATTTACCAGAAGATTATGTCGATGGATTAAAAATTGATTATGATGTTATATCAGTAAAACAAATCAATTCTGATGGAACAGAAATAATTTATGAAGAAAGTCCAAAACTATATTGGGATGATAGTGATTATACTAGTTCTATATATGGACCATTTAAATGGTATCATAGTAAAGGACCATATAATGAAGATTTAGCCGATTACGAAGCCGTTTTCTTCTATGTTAATGGTCTATATCGTGAAGAAATAACCTTTGAATTACAATATATTATGCATAATGCTTCTTTAAAATATAGCGATGTTTCTGAGTTATATATATCAATGTATTCCGAAGATACAATTAAATACTTAAAATCATTTAATGGTCAAATTTTAATTCCTGATAAAGATATGCCAAAAGAAAATAACTATTTAGCCCATACCTATGGTACTAATTCTCATACCTTTGAATTTACCGAATCAGATGATATTAACCCTGGCTATCATACATTTATATTTAATTTAGATAGTTCTGATTTAAAATTCAAGCCATATAATAAATATTTAGAATTTTCTTTACTTTCTTTTAATGAGGATAAACATATATTTACAGAATACGCTCCAAACAATGCTTATTCAAATGAAGTATATTTAGAAGAAGCTAAACAAGCAATAGAAGAATATGATAATTTACCAAAAGAATATAAAAACAAAAAAATTATTTTCTTAACAATTACATCTTTAATTTCAATAATAATCTTATATTCAACAATTAATAAAGATAAAAAAATTAAAAAGAAATATAACTTTTATAATCCAGAAATGGAAATGCAATATTTTAGAGATATTCCATGCGATTTAGATCCTTACTTTGCAGCAACTTTAGCATTTTGCAAGAAAAATAAAAAAGTTGATGTTGGCGATAGTTATTCAGCGATTATGCTAAATCTGATAAGAAAAGGTTATATTGAATTAAATAAAATAGTAGATTATAAAAACTGGACTCCAGATAATATTAATATCAATATATTATATGTTCCAAACTTAATTAATAATCGATATACATTAAATCCACAAATAACAAATCAAACTAATTTAACTAATCAGAATTTAACTGTGGATAAAATGGTTATCGAAGAAAAATATAATAAAAATGGTAAAAAATTAGATGATCTTTCAGAAAACGAAAAAAATTATTTCAATTTAATTGTTAAATATGCCTATAATAACACAGTAACAATGAAAACTTTCCAAGAAAATGTTGCCAAAAATTATGATAGTACAAATAGTTTTGTTCGTTCTGTTGATTTATCTATTGTTAATATTGGAATCAATCAAAAATATTTCCAAGTTTCTGATTATAAATATGTTAAAAACAAATATAACTCTACTGGTACGATGTATATAATCTTTGCTTTAATTATATTAATAATCGGTAACTTAATTATTTATAACACAAGATTTGATTTTGCTTTTGGTTCCTTATTTATTTTAGGATTAATTTTAATTATAAGTGCAATTATTTTAAAAAGGAATTCAAAAAATTATATATTATTAACTCAACTAGGTTCTAACGAACAAGCAAAATGGTATGCTTTATATAATTTCTTAAATAGTAATACTTTAATGAAAGAAAAAACAATAATTGAATTACCTCTTTGGGAAAAATATTTAGTTTATGCAACTGCTTTTGGTATTTCAGAAAAAGTAATTAAAGCATTAGAAGTAAATTGCCCTGATATCGCTAATAGTCCTATCTTAAGCAATAGATATTACCGTTCTACTAACTTTAGATATACCGGACGTTCCTTTAGAAGTGCTACAAATACAGCAAGATCTATTTCTCATAGTAGTAGGTTTGGTGGATCATTTTATGGTGGCGGCGGCCGAGGCGGCGGAGGCGGTGGCGGTGGCCATTAAAAAAAGAATATTCAGTTATTCTTTTTCTTTTGCATAAAAATCATTAGATTGTAAATTAGTAATATCAATATTTAATGATTTTTCTAATATATTTTTATCAATAGTTTTATAAATTGTTTTAGATATATATTTTTCAGCTTTTTTAACTATATATTTATAATCTTTTATATCATCAGGAAAATATATGCCGCCTTTTTCCTTATTTTTTATCATCCAACATAATGCAGATAAAGCAGACATTGCTACTGGTGTAATAGTAGGTGTTTGAAAATATGAATTTTTTTTACGATACAAATAAGATAACTCAATCCGATTTCCTATCCAAACAGGGTTAAAATTGTCACCAATTATTAATACACCTACATACTCTGTTCCATCTTTAATTTTATCTTCATAAACAATTTCCCATTCATTAGGATAAATATGATTTCTTACAATATTTTCATTTTCTAAATTTGTTTTAGAATTAATTAAATATTGGTTGGCCAAAAAACAAGGTGAATAAATAAACATAACCGATGGGCGATAAATTACTTTATCGTTATTTTTAACTTCTAAACTATTGGCTATTGTAATAGTTTCTTCATGAGGAACTAAATAACCAATAAATTTACCATTACTATAATACGTCTTACAAGGCATATCAACTGCTAGTTTTTTATATTCAACAAATCCTTTATCGCAATCTAACAAATTACATTCATCTTTATTAATATTTGTTTCATAAGTTCCAATATTTTGTGTAGCTTCACTTAATAATTCAAAGAAAAATGAATCAACGCACCAAGTACTAACTAATTTATTTTCTTTAAAATTTTCTTTAATGTTTTGTAAATCTATATCATTAACGTGAATCATTTTAACATTTAATTCACAGGCTAATAAATTAAACTTATTATCTTTTATTAATTGTTTAAAATATTTATTATGCTTAAATTGTTTATTAACTATATATTCTAGTCCTAGTTTAACGAAATGTGATACTAACCCAGGATTATTTCCATGTTGTAAGACAATAGGATATTTAGGATGACATTCTTTTTTTAATTTATTTTTTTTAATATTTTCTTCAAATATACTGTACCAATTATCTGGCCAATCTGCTTCACCTGTATTAAGATACATTATATTATTATCAATACACCATTTACATATATCTTTTGTTCCTACTGTATCAGCAAAATCAATTAATATATCACCATCAGTTAAAAATTGGCTAAATATTTCTTGATAATTTTCTTTAGTTACTTCATAGACATAAAAATTGGTTGTAATACCTCCTAAATTTATATAAGGAATATATTCATCTTTATTAGCGGTAATAACAAAATAATCATTATTTTTAAATTGTATTTCTTCTCTTACTTTTTCATAAAAACTTTTACCAACTGCTCCAAAACCAAATTGAACAATTTTTCCAGAAAATTTTATCATTTTAATTAATATATTTTATTTTTTTTATTTTAATTTCTTTAATTGGTTCGAAACCATTAGTGAAAAGTATTTTTAGATTATTTTTTTGATAATCATACAATATTTTATTTAAATCTTTATTTATTTTGTTGGCCCTAACTAATATTTTATCTATATTATTATTTAAAAAATATTTAGATGAAGGTAAATCTTGATAGTAAACATCCCAACTATTATCAAAAATACCACGATTAATTTTATATCTATTTAATCTATTTTCATCTAAAAGAAAAACTGGTAATGCATTATCTTTTAATTTAATTTTTTGTAGTTCTAAAGCACCCCATATCAATAATGGTTCTATCACTTTATTATTAGTCGTAGATAGTGCATTATTAGAATTTGTCCCATTAAATATTGGAATTGGTCTATACCCTATTTTACTTAAAGAAATTCCTTCTTTAATACTATCAATACCATTTATATCAACTATTATTGCAGTATTATCTAATACTTCATTTAAATAATTAATATGAGGTAATGTATAATCAATGAATTCATCTATTTTTTCATCAAGATAAATGAATGGCACTGGTCTCACCCAATTTGACCATTTTGCATGATATGGTGCCCATATTTTATATACTTCTTTATTTGTCATTTTTTATTCCTTTCAATTACTACTGGAATATCAGCAGCATAAGAATCTATTCTAGGTAATTTACTTATTCTAGCATAAAATCCTGCTTGTTTACCATCTACTGTATATGAACCTAAACATATATGATATTCTTTACCATCAGCACTTTTAATAGGTTTACTAAAAAATTTTTTTTGAACAACATAGTTTTTAGGATGTTTTTTTGCATCTTTTATTATCTTCAAATATTCTTCTTTAGAACAAGCCTCTTTTATTGATATATTTTCACCTACTCGTCCACAAGCTGGCTTATATATATATCCTTCTTCAAAATCTTTAACTTCTTTAGTATCTGGTAATAATTTTCTCCAAGTTGTCATTTTAATACCATTTTGTTCTAAAATATCCCAAATAAGCGGAAATCTTTTAGTTTGAGCGAATATAGCAATTGGATGATTACAAGATGGTGTAATAGTATCAAAATATCCACTCCAAGTTTTTGGCTTTATATCTTTTAGCCATTCTAAAGGAGTAAATCTAAATATACAATCAACTTTACCTTCATAATTATTTAAAATACTTATTGCTTGTTTATTTTTAAAAATTAAGTGATCTGCTGCACCATAAATAGAATTATAACCTAAACTTTTCATTTTATCGCCAATATATTGCATCACTTGTCTATCATCGCTATAAGAAGTACAGTGAACAAACATTATAGTTCCTTTTTTTTTAATTTTTCTACTTATTGCATTAGATAATATTTCTCCAAAATCAATACTATAATAATCTTCTTTTAATGTTTTAATTGCTAACTTAGGAAGTAAAGACGCTTCAGCAAAACCACCTGGAACATCACTATTTACTTCACTTATCTGCCATTTATTATCTATGGTTGGATGAAAATCATAACGCATTAATCGAATATGTTTATTTTTATCATAATTTTTCATTTTTTTAATTTCTTTAGTTAACTTTTTAGGTAAATATAAAGGTTTTATATATTGCAAATTATTATTTAAAAATTTTTCTGCCTCTATTGTTTCTAAATCTAATTTTTCTGTTAATTCAACTAATTCTTTATATTCTTTTTCACTTAATACTAAAACATACCTAGCTAAAGTATTGTTATCAACAAACTGTGGATCCCATTTATAACAATCAAACATCGCATCAATTCGATAATTAATATATTTTTCATCTGTTATAGGTACTAACTTCATATTTATTCTCCTTTTAAATTATTATATCACGATATAGTTTCGTAAAAAAGAAAATTATTATATAATTTAAATAGGATGGTTATAATGGATATTAAAAATATAGTTAATGATTGTATTCAAAAAGTAGATAACATTAAAAGTGAAAAAGAAAAACAAAGGCAAGAAACTATTATTCAATTGCTAAAATTAAGAAAAAAAACTATAAAATTAATTGACTTAGCAAATAAAACATTAAGTAAAAGACAACAACAACTACAAGAAATAAATGAAGGAATTTGTCAAATACAAGGTCATATTTATACCAATTGGGAAGAACACGAAGGCTTTGTTGATCGTTCTTGGTACTATACTAGAAAATGTACAATATGTGGTAAAAAAGAACGTAGTGAATACGAGCCAGAAGAATTTAGAAAACAATTAAAAAAATAGTATCTTTATTATAAGGATACTATATTTTTGTTATTGCATCTTTAATTACATCAATTGAATTTTGTAATTTAATAGTTTCTTCTTCATTTAAATTAACATATATTTTATCTTTAACGCCTTTTTTATTTATAATAGCTGGCAGTCCAATAAATACATCATTATTTTTATCATAAGTTGAAACTGTTATAATACTATTTTCATTATTTAAAATAGCATTAGTAATTCTGACTAAACACATACCGATTCCATAATATGTTGCTCCTTTTCTATTTATAATTTCATAAGCAGCATTTTTAACATTTAAATATATTTCTTCTAATTGTTTATCATCTAAATAATCTTTAATATTTTGTAAACCAATATTCGCATTACTCCAAGGAACAAACTCTGAATCTCCGTGTTCACCTATAACATAAGCGTGAACATTTTTAGGACTAACTTCTAACTGTTCTGCTATCATATATCTTAATCTAGCAGTATCTAAACTAGTACCTGTTCCGATTATCATATTAGTTGGTAAATTAGAATATTTCCAAGTTAAATAAGTCATTACATCTAACGGATTAGTAGCCACTAAAAAAATACCATCAAAACCAGTTTCCATAACTTTAGTAACAATATCTTTAAAGATTTTACTATTTTTATAGATTAAATCCATTCTTGTTTCGCCTTTTTCTTGATTAGCACCTGCAGCAATAACTACCATTGTCGCATTTTTACAATCTTCATAACTGCCTGCTTTTATATCAATTTTATTAGGAGCAAACGCTAAACAATGATTTAAATCCATTACTTCGCCAATTACTCTTTCTTTATCCAAATCAATTAAAACTAATTCATTAACATTAGTACTTTGATTTAATAAAGCATATGCATAACTCATACCCACATTACCACATCCAATTAAGACAATTTTATTCATAAAATACCTCCATAAATATTATTTACATAATCAAAAAAAATAACCAAGTAAATACTTGATTATCTCTTACTAAATTGTGGTGCACGACGAGCCGCTTTTAAACCTGGTTTCTTACGTTCTTTGCATCTAGCATCTCTAGTAACAAAACCTGCTCTTTTTAAAATCTTACGATAACTATTTTCTGATTCTTCATTTACTTTATCATACTCTAATAAAGCTCTTGTAATTCCTAATCTAATTGCTCCTGTTTGACCTGTAAACCCGCCACCATTAACTTTAACATCAATGTCAAATGTTTTTTCATTATTTGTAGCTACTAATGGTTGCATTAAATCCATAACATTAGTTTCATATGGGAAGAATTCTCTAACATCACGACCATTAACAGTAATTTTACCGCTACCTGAAGTCATTTTAACTTGAGCTACAGAAGATTTTCTTCTACCAGTACCAAGATATATTTTCTTTTCCATAAATTCCTCCTATTTCATTTCCTTTGGTTTTTGAGCCATATGTGGATGTTCGCTTCCAGCATAAACAAATAATTTTTTATACATTTGTCTACCTAATCTTCCTTTAGGTAACATACCTTTTACAGCTCTTTCAATCATTTCTACAGGATAATCTTCACGCATAGTTCTTGCAGTTCTTTCTCTTAATCCACCAGTATATCCACTATGATTGTAATAGATTTTATCATCTAATTTATTACCAGTTAAATTAATTTTACTAGCATTAATTACGATAACGTTATCACCACCATCAATATGTGGAGTATAAGTTGGTTTGTGTTTACCACGTAATACTGTAGCAACTTTAGTAGCTAAACGACCTAAGTTTTCACCTTCAGCATCGATTACCCACCAATCTCTTACTACATCTTCTTTTCTTTGCATATAAGAATTTTTCATATTATTTTCCTTTCTTCCAAATAATGAATTGTCCCAAGATTCATTAAATGTGGGATTAAATTAATGTACCGCTATTAATTATATAAAAAAAACATATATTTGTCAATCGAATTATATGTTTTTTTACTACATTTTTTCATATGTGAATTGAAAAAGTAAATTCCAGTTTCAATATTTGAAAACTGAATTTAGTCTTACATCAAATTCCTGTTATAAAT
>CALVKO010000048.1 GCA_944332725.1 uncultured Bacilli bacterium | reverse complement strand
AGAACACCTCATAAACCATTGATTTTAAAGGGTTTTTGGGGTATTTTTAGCCTACAACTGTCAAACTCAAGATTATACATTATAAAATCATTATTGCAAATAAAAAATATAATTTTTTTGATATTATAAAATATTTTATACTCATAAGTATTAAATTGACTTTTAATTTTTTTTAAATATAATAATTAAATGAATGAATTGATTTGTTAAAAATATAGAAAAGGTGATAAAATGAAAATATTAAAAAAAATAAAAATAAATAACATAAATTATTATGTTATAATTGAATTAGAATATAAACAATCAGAAAATAAAATTCCAATGTTACGACTTAAAGATTGTAAAAATGATTATTGGGATAGTGGTGATTGTTCTATATTAATTAAAAAAATTGAAGAAAATTATACATTAAAAAAAGCACGACAATATGATAATAATATTGCTTATATGGCTGATGTTCTTTATATATATGATAGAATGCCTTTTATAAGTGGTATTAAAGATGTTAATTTTTCTAATAATATTGTAAATGAAGAAACATATGTTTCGAGAGAGGAAATTGAAAAATATATTAAAAATTTTAATATTAAGATGAATTTTAATAATGATTTTAAATTAAGTGATTATCGAACTTGGAATTTTTAATAATATTTATGATATAATTATTAAAGGTGGTTTTATGTTATTAAGTAGTGAATGGCTTGATTATGAATGTTTAAGTGCTGGAAATGGTGAAAAGTTAGAACGATGGGGTAATGTAATTTTAAGAAGACCTGATCCTCAGGCTATGTGGCCTATTAAAAATAGTGAATTATGGAATAATATAGATGCTTTTTACCATCGCTCTAATAAAGGTGGAGGTTATTGGGAATATAAAAAACAATTACCTGATTACTGGGTAATTAAATATAAAGATTTAAGATTTAAGGTGAGTCCAACTAATTTTAAGCATACTGGTTTATTTCCAGAACAAGCGGCAAATTGGGATTTTTCGATTAATAAAATAAAAAATAGTAAAAGAAAAATTAAAGTTTTAAACTTATTTGCTTATACAGGTGGGGCTACAATGGCCGCAAGTTATGCTGGAGCGGATGTTGTACATGTTGATGCTGCTAAAGGTATGGTTGAATGGGCAAAAGAAAATATGAAGTTATGTGGTCTAGAAAATAATAAAATAAGATTTATTGTCGATGATTGTTTGAAATTTGTCCAAAGAGAATATCGAAGAGGCAACAAATATGATGTAATTATTATGGATCCGCCTAGTTATGGAAGAGGGCCTAATGGTGAAATGTGGAAATTTGAAGATAATTTGTATAATTTAATCAATGAATGTTTAAAAATATTAAGTGATAAACCATTATTCTTTTTAATCAATGCTTACACTACTGGTATATCAAGTACAGTATTATATAACATTTTAAAAACAACTTTAGAAAGTAAATATAAAGGGAAGGTTACAGCAGGGGAAATTGGATTACCTATTAAAGATAATAATTTAGTTTTACCTTGTGGTATATATGGAAGATGGGAAAATGAAGATACTATATGAAGATAACCATTTATTAGTGGTAGTTAAGCCAGTTAATGTACCAGTTTGTGAAGATGAATCTAAAGATGAAGATTTATTAAGTATGTTAAAAAAATATTTAAAAGAAAAATATAATAAACCAGGTAATGTTTATTTAGGATTAGTTCATAGATTAGATAGACCAGTAAGTGGAGTTATGGTATTTGCTAAAACTAGTAAAGCTGCTTCAAGATTAAGTGAACAGATAAGATTAAAAGAGTTTAAAAAAGAATATCATGCAATAGTTATTGGTAAGGTTGATAAAGGTATTTACAAAGATAATTTATTAAAAGATAAAAAAACAAATATAACTAAAGTAGATAAAAATGGAAAAGTTTCAATTTTAGAATATGAGTTAGTAAAATATGTTGATAATTATTCATTAGTTAAGATTAATTTAAAAACAGGAAGATCACATCAAATAAGAGTCCAATTTTCATATCATAATCATCCTTTAGTAGGAGATAATAAATATAATAAAATTGAAGTGAAAAAAATACCAGTTTGTTTATTTGCTAATAAATTAACTTTTTATCATCCAATAACTAAAGAAGAATTGATTTTTGAAGAACAACTACCTAATTATTATCCATGGAATTTATTTTAGACACAAAAGTGTCAAATTTTTTTATATTTGACATTATTGCTTTAAATAAAAATAAAATATGATAAAATAAATAATTGAGGTATTATGAAGAAGATAGTTATTGGAATTTTTATGTTATTAATATTGCTTTATATTTCTACACTTCATATCGATATTAAAGTTTTAAGTGAAAATATTAAAGTATTTAGTAAGCAAGAATTAAATGTATCAAGTTGTTTAAAAGATATGTTTGGTTTTTGTTTGGTTAAATTGCCAGTAAATATAAATGGTAGTGTTGATACTAATAAAATTGGTAGTTATGAAGTAAATTATGAAGCAAATATATTATTTAAAGATAAAAAAATAACAAAACAAATTAAAGTATTTGATGATGAAGCACCGGTTATTACTGTGGATAAAGATATGATTGAATCTTGTCCAAATAAAGAAGGGATTATTGATTATAAGGCTATTGATAACTATGATAATGATATAACGGATAAAGTAATTAAGGAGATAGTAGATAATAAATATATATTGAAAGTTAGTGACAGTTCGAATAATGAAACTATTTTAGAAATACCAATAAGTTATCAAGATAAAGAAAAACCTAAGATAAAATTGAAAGGATCAACTATTTTATATCTTGAATTAGGAGAAAAATATAAAGAGCCTGGGTATACTGCTACTGATAATTGTTTAGGAAATATTACTGATAAAGTAATAATAAGTGGTGAAGTAAATAGTAATAAAAGCGGTAAATATACTTTAACTTATAGTGTTAAAGATGAATTTAATAATGAAAGCAAAATAACGAGAACAATTTATGTTTACAAAAAAAATCCGGATATTCCTATAGGAAACAAAGTTATTTATTTAACTTTTGATGATGGTCCAAGTGGATATACTAATGAATTATTAGACATTTTAAAAAAATATAATGTTAAAGCAACGTTCTTTATTACGAGTAATGGTAGTGATAAAGTAATTAAAAGAGCATATCAAGAAGGGCATAGCATTGGAATTCATACTTATAGTCATAAATATAATGAAATTTATAAAAGTGAAGAAGCATTTTTCAAAGATATAAATAAAGTTAATGCTAGAATAAAGAGAATAACTGGTAATGAAAGTCATATATTAAGATTTGCCGGTGGCAGTTCTAATACCGTAAGTAAATTTAATAAAGGAATAATGACTAGATTATCTAAAGAAGTTGAATTAAGAGGATATAAATATTTTGATTGGAATGTATCCGGTGGAGATACTGCCACTAAAGATACTAATAAAATAGCTAATAATGTAATAAAAAATTTAAAAAAAGGTAATAATGTTGTATTACAGCATGATACAAATTATAATAGCATAAAGGCTGTTGAAAAGATAATACAATATGGTTTAACGAACAATTATGTTTTTGCTTCTTTAAATGAAACTAGTCCAACTATTCATCATGCAATTAATAATTAGTAGATTTATCTACTTTTTTTCATATATTTAATTAGGTGAATTGTATGAAAATTAAGTTTTTTTGCTTAAATTTATTTTTAATTATTTTATATACTATAGGCATTATTAATGCTTTAAATTTACCTTTACTAGGTAAAGTAATTTATATTGATCCAGGTCATGGGGGAACAGATCCAGGAGCATTATATAATGATTTATACGAAGCCGATTTAAATTTACAAATAAGTTTAAAATTAGAAGCAGAATTAGAAAAAAATGGGGCAATAGTTTATTTGACAAGATATGGTGATTATGATTTATCAGTTAAAAATGCAATTAATCGAAAGAGAAGCGATTTATCAAGAAGAGCAAATATTATTAATGCCTCTAATGCGGATATATATTTATCAATTCATTTAAATTCTGATATTTCAAGCACTTGGCAAGGAGCGCAAGCGTTTTATGATAAAGTAAATGAGAAAAATGAAATAATTGCCAAGATAATGCAAGAACAGTTTAAAAAAGATTTAAAAACTAATAGAGAATATAAGCAAATAGATGATCATTATTTGTACCAACGAGTAAAAATACCGGGAGTTTTACTAGAAGTTGGTTTTATTTCTAACCCTAATGAAAGGTATTTATTAAAACAAGAAAGTTATCAAGAAAAAATAGCTATTAGTATAAAAAATGGATTAATTAATTATTTTACACAAATTTAAATATTTTACTTGTAAAATAATTACAAACATGATATCATTATTCTAGAGGTGGAATTGTATGAATGAGAATTATACTAATGAAAATTATGATTATACGGAATATAAAGAAGAAAGAAATAAAATTCCTTGGGGTAGAGTAATAATATCATTTTTAGTATTAGTTGCTATTATAATTATTATTTTATTATTATTGAAAGCCTGTGGTAAAACAAGTTTAAGAGATGACTTAATTGAAGCAGCAAAAGATTATTATGAAAAATATCCTGATATGTTACCAAGTGAAATTGGTGAATGTTTTGTTGTGACTTTAGCGGATTTAGAAAAAGAAGGATTAATTAAAGTTAGTGATTATGAAACTTGTGATAAAGAAAAAACTTATGTTAATGTATGTTATTTAGAAAGTAAAACATATCATTATTCAGCAATTTTAGAGTGCGATGTAGAAGATACTAACTATGGTATGTGGCAAGACGGAACAGAAGATGATATTGAAGAAACTTCTGATATTAGATTTAAATTCTTAGGAGAAGAATTACAAACAGGAACAAAATATTATTATCCTAAAGATTTAACAGATGCTACTAAAGTAATTGAATATTATGCAGCTATTCCAAAGAGTGGATATACTGGTAAAGAAGATGAACAAATAGGATATAAATGGTATACAGAAAAGAATGTTAATAAATATTGGAATAATGGAGGATATTCTTCAACTCAACCAGAAGGTTATCCAACAAAAGGTAGCAGTACTACTGTAACTAAATATTCAGTTACTAAACCAAGTAGTGCAAGTTATAGAAAGATAGAAGATGCAACATTATATAGAACCCAAGATGTAGCATATCCATATGTATGGGTTTGTGTAAATCCAGATAATCCTAATGACGCAGTTGTGGATACTAAGCCATGTGCTGGAACTCATAGTAAAACTAAGGATATTCGTTTTACTTGCAATGGTAAAGATGAAGTAACGGTTACAGCAGAACAATTAGAAAGTATGGATTTTCCAAGTTGTGGTGAATGGTCAGATTATACTACTAAATCTTGTACAACTAATTATTTAAATGGAGTGAAATGTCAAAAACAATCAGGTTATAAATATACAGATACAATGTGGAAATGGTACACAAATGTTAATGAAAGAAGTTATTATCCAAGTGGAGTAAATAATGCTAATGATGAAATAACTTACTATATCAGTGCCCCTATCAATGGCGCTATAAAAGATGATAGTACTGGTACTACAGTTCATAAATATTATCGTCTTGCTGAAGGTGAAGGTAGTAGCAATTATGAAGAATGGTTACCTATAACTGATGGATATGTAACATTAAGCGAAATGTTAGAAGCTTTTAGAGAATTAAAATACGAAGTTTATAGTTTAAGTGACATTAATCAAATTGATAAGATAAGGTATCAATATCAAATGCAATATAGGAATTTAGAAGAATAAGGAGGATTTATGACAAAGGATGAATTGTTAAGACAATTAAGAGAAATAGCAGAAAATTTAAAATATGATAAAGCAACGACAATTAATTCAAAAAATAGAGATGCAGAATTAAAAAATATTCAAAATCAACGTGAAATGTTGAAAATACAAGCAAAAGAATTAGAAAGTAAGTTATCTAATGATGAAAATTATCAAGACTTTTCTTTTATAAAAAATCAATCAAAAATATATGATTATAGTACAAGATTGGAAAAGACAAGTGAAGAAATTGCTCAGAATGAAGCAAATATAATGAGCAATAATAATAGAATTGATTTTGTTAATAAAGAGATAGCAGCATGTACAGCTTTGTTAAGTGAAACTCAAAAAAAACTAGATCAATATGGATTTGAACTTAGAAGTTTAGGAGAAAATCCTACTCCAGAACAAGATAATGAAATATTAGGTAAACTTTCTAGTGCAAGAGAAGATATGGAATATCTAAAAAAAGAATTAGAAATGTTTAATAGTGAATTGGATTTTTTAAATATCAATAAAGAAGATTTAAATAAAAGACGAGCAACATTATCTAATACTAATGACAGATATACAAAATTATTAGAAAGTGTAAAAAATAGAGAAAATAATGTAAAAGATAACATCGATCATAAAAAGAAAGATAATGATTATAAAAAATTGTTACAAATTCAAGCATCAATTGACGCTTTTAATAATAGAGAACAATATATTTCATTTGATTTTCCAATTGAATTAGAAACCTTAATTGATGATATTGAAAACAATAAAATAGTCAATGTTTTAGACAGGCTAGAAGAATTGAAGGCTAAAATGCCAGAAGCAATTGCAAATAAAAATTATGAAGATTCTGAAGAAGAACTAGCAGAAAATAAGAGAATGCAAGCAGAAGTCTTAATGGAAAAATTATCTTTAGAAGATAAATTGTCTAATTCTAATAATTATTTACCTTCTTTATTTTCTGTTGAAGCAATGAATCAAGAAATAAGCGGAATAGAATCAAATATAAGTAAATACGAATCTGATATTCAAGCTATGGATGCTAATTTTATTCATTATGATAATAGCCAAAAAGATTTTGAAGCAAAAATTGCCAATGAAGAAAATGTTAGAGATCAATTAAATTCACAATTAATGAATTTAAGAATAAAAGAAGCGGTTTTACCAACAGAAATTTATGAACAACAAAAAGATGAAATTGCTAAAGAGAAAAAGAGAATTCAAAAAGAAATTTCTGAATCTAGTAAAAAGATTGAAAGATTAACAAAATCAGCGCTTCAAATTGATTTGCTGGTGACTTTAGCAAAAAAAGAAAAGAAAAATTTAGAAAGTCTTAAAAATAATGAAATTAAATTGCTGGATACAAAGAAAAAGTCTTTTGAAGAAAGATCAGGAGTAAATAAATTTTTAATGGCTGAAGATCAAACAAAATTAGACGCTTTAATTGGCCAATTAAATATGTTGAAAATGCGTGAAAATGCTATATATTACGATTATGAGGATGCACTAGATAAAGTAATAAATAACGTTAATTTGAAACAGCAAGATGAAAAAAAGACTATAATTCCTATTTTTACGCCACAGCCTAAAAAAGACGAAATTGATGCAAGTAAAAATTTAGATGATAGTAAAGCAGAGTCTAATAAAATTGAAGAAGAACCAAAAAAAAAATTTTGTTTTAGTGGATAATAAAGAAAAAGGTTTAGCACCAATAAATGAAGAGAAGGGATTAGTTCCTATTTCAGAGCCTATTATTGCACCAATAGTTCCTCCGATTGGTTCTGTTAATAAAGAAGATGAAGAGGAAAAAGATGCTGTTCCAATTCCTATTAGTTTTTGGAAAAAAGCAAAAGATAAAATTTTGAATAAACTAAAAGATAAAAAGTTTATGAGAAAAGTTAAGGCTGCGGTTGCTGCTACTATTGTAGCGTTGAGTATTGGATTAGGCTTATCAAAATGTTCTGGAGAAAAAACAAATGGTGATGATCTATTATCAAAAGGTCAAAATATAGTAGATTTAGATAATGATTATGATGATTTTGAGCTTCCTGAATATGATTTTGAAATAGATGATGTTGATAATGAGATTACAAATCCGTTAAAATCTATTGATGAGATAGCACAAGAAGTTATTCGAGGCGAATGGGGTAATGGAGATGAAAGAAAAGAAGCATTAACTAATGCAGGATATGATTATGAAGAGGTTCAAGATAAAGTAAATGAAATTTTAGGAAATCAGGATAAAAATAATCAATCAAATCAAAATACAAATTCTAACCAAACTCCAAATCCTGAGCCACAACCTGAACCAGAACCTGAGCCACAACCTCAACCAGAACCTGACCCAGAACCTGAGCCAGAACCTGAGCCAGAACCTGAGCCAGAACCTGAGCCAGAACCTGAGCCA
>CALVKO010000047.1 GCA_944332725.1 uncultured Bacilli bacterium | reverse complement strand
AGCCATATAATAACCTCCATACAATAACATTATATCACAAGTACGATAAGTACGCAAGATATAAAACGATAAAAAAATAAGTATTTATAATACTTGAACGAGCTTTTTCAATCATAAAGTGTCAAACTTGGGTAAAAATATTGTGAAATTTTGGTATTTTTCTTGTAATAATTCTTTTTTTTTATTATAATTATTTTGGAGGTATAGAAAATGAAAAAATATGATTTATTAAAAGTAATAGGGATAACATTTTTAATTGTATTTTTGATTAGTTGGGTAATACCAGCAGGAGGATATTCTAGTGGAGTTTTTTCTTCAACAGAAGCTACAGTTCCATTGGGAATTTATGATTTAGTTAGACTACCATTTATTTCTATAGCAACATTTATTCAATACGTGCTATTGTTTATAGCAATTGGTGGATTTTATGGAGTTTTAAATAAAACAGGTGTTTATACTAAAATTGTTGAAGGAATAGTAAAAAAATATAAGAATGATAATAAGAAATTTTTAATCATTACTATAATTCTTTTTGCCTTGTTAGCATCTATTATAGGTACATTTAATGTGATATTGATTTTAGTTCCGTTTTTCATAACAGTTCTTATGAAATTAGGTTATAATAAAATTAATGCATTAGCTGCCACAATAGGAGCAATATTGGTTGGTCAAATAGGCACAACAATTGGTTTTGGCACATGGGGATATTTAAAAATTGTGTTTGGTCAAAGTGAAGCATCATTAACTATGACTAGTTTGATTTTAGTAAGAATAATTTTATTAATTATTGTAACGGCTTTATTTATAATCATGGTTAATAGAAAGAGTCAATTTAAAAATAATATTTCTGAAGACAAAAATAAAAAATCTAAAGAAAAAATAGAAGTAAAAGATGAAAAAATAGATATTCCATTATACAAAGAATTACGAAATGATAAAGGAGTTTTACCTCTTGTAATTGTTGTAATTATTATGATGGTTCTATTATTCTTTGGTGTTTATAATTTATCTTATACTTTCGGCATTTCTTTCTTAGAAGATTTCCATGAATCTTTGATGAGTGCAAAAATTGGAAATTACGAAATTTTTTCTAATTTATTAGGTGGAACTTCAGCACTAGGATCATGGGGAAATTATGATATTATTGCAATATTAGTTATATCATCTTTAGTAATCACTTGGATATATAGTATTAAATTAGGTGATGCTGTAGATGGATTTGTTAAAGGTATGAAAGAAATGATTGCACCTGCTATTTATGGCGCTTTAGCATGCTTAGTATTTACTGTAATATTAAATATGGAAGGTGCTGATTTCGTAAATACAATTGTAAATCAATTTGTAGGAGAAAACTTTTCTGTTGCTGGTACTTCAATTGCTACTTTAGTTTCTAGTTTCTTCTATAATGATTTCTATTCATTAGTTGCAACTATGTCTAGCCCATTTAGTGCTTTTGATGCAAATGTTATTCCAATTGTTTGTTTAATATTCCAAACTATGTATGGTTTAGTGATGTTAATCGCCCCAACAAGTATATTTTTAATAGCAGGATTATCATATTTACAAATACCATATAAAGAATGGGTAAAATATATTTATAAATATGTATTAGTCATTTTTGGTGTTGTAATTGTTATTTCTGTTATTGCTAGTATGATGATTTAAACTGAATTAATTTCAGTTTTTTTCTTGTTTAAAATTGATAAAAAAGGTATAATATGATTAAGGTGATTGTATGGCATATATCGAAGTAAAAAATATTAGTAAAACATATAAAATGGGGGAAGTTTTAATTAACGCTATTGAAGATATATCATTTGAAATTGAAAAAGGGCAATTAGTTGTTATTTTAGGTCCATCAGGGGCTGGAAAGACAACTGTTTTAAATATATTAGGTGGTATGGATACAGCAGATAGTGGTAGTATTATAATAGATGGTAAAGATATATCTAAATATAATAAAAAACAATTAACAAATTATCGAAGATATGACATTGGATTTGTTTTTCAATTTTATAATTTAGTTGGTAATTTAACCGCTTTAGAAAATGTTTCTTTGGCAAGTCAAATATGTAAAAATCCTAAAGATAGTGAAGAAACTTTAAAAAGTGTCGGTTTAGAAGATAGAATTAATCACTTTCCTGCTCAACTATCTGGCGGTGAGCAGCAAAGAGTAAGTATTGCTCGTGCTTTGGCTAAAAATCCTAAATTATTATTATGTGACGAGCCAACTGGGGCCTTAGATTCTAAAACTGGCAAATTAATATTAGAATTATTACAAAAAACTTGTCATAAATCTAAAATGACTACAATAATAATTACGCATAATGCGGTTATATCAGATATTGCTGATAAAGTAATTAAAATTAAAAATGGTCGTGTTAAAGATATTGTTATTAATGAACATCCTAAATTGGTTGAGGAGATTGATTGGTAATGATATTTAAAAATAGTTTTAGAAAAATAAAAAAATCTTTAGGCCGATTTTTATCTTTAATTTTTATTGTAATGTTAGGTAGTGCTTTTTTTTCTGGTATTCGTGAAGCCGCAACCGATATGATAAAAACGATGGATGAATATTATGATGAAACGTCTTTAATGGATTATAAAATAATAAGTACAATGGGGTTAACTATTGGTGATGTTGAAGCCATCAAAGAAATATCATCTGATTTGATAGTTGTTCCATCTTATTCGTTTGATATTTTATTAAATGGTGATGTAACAAGAATTCATGCAATTACTGAAGTTAATAAAGTTAATTTAGTAAGCGGTAGTATGCCTGATAATAATGAGTGTTTAGTTGAAGATGGAACTTATCAAATAGGGGATAAAATTGAAATTGCTAGTGATAATTTAAAAAATAAAGAATATACCGTATCTGGTACAATTACAAGTTCACTATATACTTATAAATCAAAAGGAATTTCTAATATTGGTGATGGTAAATTAGACACATATATTTATATTCCAATAGATAATTTTGATATTCCATATTATACTGAAATATATATGATTGATAAAAATAGTATCGATAAAACATCATATTTGGATGATTATAAGGAAGTAATTAATATTTTAAATAGTAAATTAAAAGAATTGAAACCGATTAGAGAAACTATTCGTTATGAAGAAATATTAAAAGAAGCAATGGATGTCATTAATGAAGCCGAAGAAAAATTATTAAACGAAAAAGAAACAAATGGTAAAAAATTAGAAGATGCAAAAAAAGAATTAGATGAAAATAAAGCAAAAATAGAAGATGGTTATAAAGAATTAGATGAAGGTAAAGAACAGTTAGAAAAAACTAATAAAGAAATGGAAAGAACATTTAACGAGGCTAATATTAAATTAGAAAGTGCTAAAAAAGAATATAATGATGCTTTGAAAAAGTATAATTTAAAAGAAAGTGAGTTAGAATTTAATTTAAACTTATTAAACGAACAAATTACCAATTTAAATAATTTATTAAATACTTTAGATCCAAGTAGTGAAGAATATATAACTTATAGTGCTCAATTAAAAATATTAGAAGAAAACAAAAAAAATTTAGAATTATTAATAAATACTAAGGAAGAATTAACTAGTCAAGAACAAGAATTAAATAAAAATATCGAATTATGGAATGAAGAATTTGCTAAACAAGTTAATATTTTGAATAAAAATTATGATGAGTTAGATGAGGCGCAAAAAGAATTAGAAGATGGCTATAAAGAATATAATGAAAATTATAATAAATATGTCGATGAAATAACTAAGGCCGAAAATGAAATAAAAGATGCTAAAGAAGAACTAAATAATATTGAAAAGCCTAAATGGTATTTATTATCAAGAGAAGATAATAGTGGTTATACTAATTTTTATGAAAGTGCAGTTAAAATAGATGCTATAGCAGCAGTATTTCCAATATTTTTTATGTTAGTAGTATTTTTAATGAGTTTAAATACTATGACGAGAATGATTGAAGAAGAAAGAGGAGAAATAGGCACATATGTTTCATTGGGAATTAATAAATTTAAAATTATTTTAAGTTATTTATTTTATGTTTTAATAGCGACTTCAATAGGTTTAGCAATAGGTTTAGCAATCGGCTATGCTTATGTGCCACGAGTTTTATATAGTATTTATCACGCTAATTTTGTAATTCCTGAATTAAAAACTTATGCCGAAATTATTCCTTGTATTTCGATTATTTTAGTAACTATTTCCTTAATGGTAATCGTAACATTGTTAACCATCTTAAAAGATTTTAAATATGTTCCCGCTACATTATTGAGGCCAGTTCCTCCAAAAAATGGTAAGAAAGTTTTTTTAGAACGAATTAAATTTATTTGGAAAAGATTGTCATTTACTTGGAAAGTAACAATTAGGAATCTGTTTAGGTATAAAAAAAGAATTATTATGACTTTATTAGGTATATCTGGATGTACGGCTTTATTGTTAACCGGTTTTGGAATAAGAGATAGTGTTAGTTCATTAGTAAGTTTACAATATGATAAAATTCATTTATACGATACAATGCTTATATTAAATGATGAACAAACTACAATTAATGAAGAAATTAATAAAGTTTTAAATGATAATAATATTAATAATTTATTATATACTCATATGGAAACATTTACTTTTAATGCTAATAATAAAAATATTGATACTTATTTATTAGCATTTAATGATTTATCTTTAGTTGATAATTATATTAAAATAAACGATTTATCTGGTAATAAACTAGAACTATCTGATAATGGTGTTATAATAACTTCCAAAATGGCGGAATTACTAGATGCAGAAGTAGGTAAATCAATTAGTATTAGAAATAGTGAAAATGAATTATTTATTTTAAAAGTTGAAGGTATATGTGAAAATTATGTTAATAGTTATATTTATATGAGCAGTAATTATTATAATAAAATATTTAATGAAATAACTTATAACACAATTATTACTAATATTAATGAATCTTTGGCAACAATATTAATGGATACAGAATATTTTAGTAATATTCAATTTACAACTGATAGTTTAGATGTGTTTAATGACATTATAAGTGGTATGAATAATATAGTTTATTTAATTATTATTTCATCTAGTTTATTAACAGTTATTGTTTTATATAATTTAACGACAATAAACATTAATGAAAGAAAAAGAGAAATTGCTACTTTAAAAGTATTAGGTTTTAAAGATAGAGAAGTATCTACTTATGTCTATAGAGAAACTCTTATTTTAACAGTAATTGGAATAATAATTGGTTTATTTTTAGGAGTAATTTTAAATAACTTTGTTTTAACTATAGCAGAAACAGATGAAATATTATTTGTTAAAAATATCTATAAATTAAGTTTCGGTTATACATTCTTAATTATGATTTTCTTTACTGTTTTAGTTCAAGTAGTAACACATTTTTCTTTAAAAAAAATAGATATGATTGAATCATTAAAATCGGTTGAATAGAAGATTAAATATCTTCTTTTTTGTATAATATCCAAGTAAAGGAGAATATTTATGCAAAATGAAATTTTGAATCAAATTATTAAATTAGAAGACTATAAATTGTTTGAAAAGATTGTACCTGAGATAAAAGCTATTTTTAGAAAAATTGGTATAGATAGTAATAATAAATATTTGTATTATGAAAGAAAGAAAAATGGTACTAGTATACTAGAAATTCAATTATTAAATGGAAATAAAAATGATGTATCAAATTATATGGTTTTTGGTTGCAGGTCATTAATAGATAGTACATTTACGAATAAAAGCGTATGCTGTGATATTTATTTACATGCTGATGCTAAATCGGGTAATTATGCTCAAAATATACTTAATGTAATATCAAAACAAATTATTGAATTTTTTGAATATATTGAGAATGATTTATGCATAAAAAATGAATTAACCAAAGAGATATCTTTTTTAATTCCACTTAATCAAGAGAAAATGATTAGTTCTAGTGATGACAAAAAAATATAAAAGCAAAAATTTTAAATATTTTTAGAAAAAAGTAGTGTAATATTTATTTAAAAAATGGTTTAATTAATAAATATAAAAGTAATATTACTATTAAAAATAATAATATAGGTAAAAGGATATAATTATTTTTAAATAAAATTATAATTAAATAAGTTAATCCTATAATAATTAAACTTAACAAAGAAGAATATAAAATAATATAAGGTATTCTTTTAGTTAAGTTTTTCTTTTTATCAAATGCTTTGTCATATATTAATTCAATAATTATATTTACTATAACTTCTAATCCTTCAAATAATTCCATACTAATTCTCCTTGCTTAATCTTTGAATATATTATATAATATTTTTGAAGATAAAGGTGATATAATTTGAAAAAATTAAAAATAATAGTTGAAAGATGTCCAAAAAATCATAAATGTCCTGCAGTTAAAGTATGTCCTGTTAATGCTTTATCACAAAAAGAATTTAATGCTCCAAAAGTAAATTATAGTAAGTGTATTAAATGCGGTAAATGTTCTAACTTTTGCCCTAAAAAAGCGTTGGTGTTATATGAAAGTATTAACGATTAAAGAACCTTTTGCAACACTTATTATGCATAAAGTAAAACATATTGAAACAAGAAGTTGGAAAACAAATTATAGAGGTGAAATATATATACAAGCATCAATATCTAAAATAAAAAAAGAAATATTTGAAAGAAAAGAATTAGTTAATTTATTTAGAAATTTAGATATGCATTATGGTAATATAATTTGTAGAGCATATTTAAAAGATTGTGTTTATATGGATGATGAATTTATTAAAAATGTAAATTATCAAGAACTTATTTGTGGACATTATGAAATAGGTAGATATGCTTGGATATTAGATGATATAGAAATAATTGATCCTATTAAAGTAAAAGGTAAACTAGGTATATGGAATTATGATGGTAAAAAATGATAACAAATTATTAGATGTATTATTAAAAATATGTGTAAAATTAAATAAATAATAATAAAATAAATATAAAAATGTGGTATACTAATGTTAGGTGATAATATGAAAGATGTTAATATATTGAAAAACAATGGTGTAAATGTAGAAAAAAGTTTAGAGTTATTTGGTGATATGGATACTTATAATGAAACATTAGAAACTTTTTTGGGTGAAATTGATGAAAAAATAAATAATATAAAAAAATATAAGGAAATTGCTGATATGGCTAATTATGCTATACTTGTTCATTCTTTAAAAAGTGATGCTAAATATTTTGGCTTTGACAAATTAGCCGAATTATCTTATAATCATGAATTAGAAAGTAAGGCTAATCATATTTATTATGTTTATGATCATTTTGATGAATTAATGAACGAAACAGATAGAATATTAAATATTGTAAGACAGTATTTTGGTAAAGAAACAGTAAAAAAAGAAGAAATTAATGTTGTTAAAGATAAAACAATATTAGTAGTAGATGATTCTGAAGTGATAAGTAGTTTTATTAAAAAAATATTTAATAATGAATTTAATGTTGTTGTTGCTAAAGATGGTATGGAAGCAATAAAACAATTAAATAATGATAAATTAGTTGGTATGTTATTAGATTTAAATATGCCAAATGTTAATGGCTTTGTTGTGCTAGAATACATGAAAAGAAATAATTTGTTAGAAAAAATACCAGTTGCTATAATAACCGGTGTCGGTAATGATGATGTTGTTAAAAAATCTTTTGACTATAAAATAGTCGATGTTTTAAGAAAACCATTTAATGAGAGGGATATTAGAAAAGTAGTTGAAAGAATTATAAATTCTTAAAGTATGTATATTTAAAATGGCACAGGATTTGATTATGAAAATATTAAAGATGAGACATTAGTAACGAATATTGGGTTGCCGACAATAGGAGAAATGTTTAGTGGAAATGATATAGAAATGTCAAATCCAACAAATGAAGCAAAAAAATTTGTTGATGTAAACACAATAGAAAATCCAGAAGTAGCAAGCTGGTATTGGACGATGAATAGATATGACTCTACTGGTGTTCGCATAGTGTATTTTTCTGGGTACACTCATTATTTTAATAGCTTATCTTCACCACTTGGTGTTCGTCCAGTCATATATTTAAAATCTGGTTTGGAAGCTTTAGATTTTATTGGTGGTAATGGAACAGCGCAATCACCATATTTATTATCATAGAAATTTAATTATCATAGAAAAAATAAGAAACTCTTATAAATAAAGGGTTTCTTTTTGACTT
>CALVKO010000046.1 GCA_944332725.1 uncultured Bacilli bacterium | reverse complement strand
GGATTAAAGAACTGAATTATTTCCTAACAATGAATAGGAAAGATATATTAAAAGGAGCTGGAAAAGTTAGTCATGAAAAAGCTTTAAATCATGCAAAAAAAGAATATGATAAATATAAAAATAGAATTGCTTTAAAGCCGAGTGAAGTAGAGCTTCATTACTTACAAAGTATTAAAGATTTAGAAATGATTGATACCAAAAACTAGTCTTGTCATTTTGACTTATAAATTGGAAAAGTTCACCTGATGATCCAATATATAGATATGATGTTGATATTGCAAAAAACTATTTAAATGAGAAAGAATTAAAGGATTTAAATAGAATTGTTACTATGTATTTAGATTATGCTGAATTACAAGCTGAAAATCATAATGCGATGAATATGAAAGATTGGATAGAAAAATTAAATGCATTTTTACAATTTAATGGCAAAGAAATCCTACACAGTGCTGGGAAAATATCTGCTAATGTTGCACAAGAATTAGCATATAGAGAATATGATAAATTTAAAGTAAAACAAGATAAGTTATACAAATCTGATTTTGATAATTTTCTGAATGAAACAAAAATGATAGAAGGTAATGGTGATAAAAAGTGAATAAATTAAATGAATATTTAGAACAAGATATATGGAATCCAAAATATTTATTTCATGGTAGTCCTTATGAAATTGATGTTTTAGAGCCAAGAAAATCTACTGATGACCAAAATAAAGAAAATGAGGATTATGCAGTTTTTCTTACAAGTTGGTTTATTAATGCTACATCTTATGCTTTTAGAAATAAATTAAAAGAGATAAATGAACATTATGATTTTTCAATGAATCATAATGGTGAATTGCCCGCTATGATTTTTCGAGTTGATAATTTGCCTGATGACTTATATGGATACATATATGTTTTTAATAAAACAGATGATATGATAAAAGATAATCATGAATATACAACACAATACAGATGTTATCATGAATTGCGTCCAGTTGATATTGTAAAAGTTTATTATAAAGATTTTGCAGATTATTTTAGTAGAGAATCATTACAAAAACTTAAGTAAAAGGAAGTGCTTGAAATGAAAAATGAAAAAATACCAACAAGTACCAATATAAATTGCATGATACCGATTTAGTAAAACCTTTCGCAAAACCTTTATAAATAAAGGACTTGTGAGCATCGAGATCTTGCACGTTCTTTCAAAAAAACAATAAAAAGAGGTGGAAAATGTTTAATAAATATTGTGACGAAATTGAAAAATTAAATAGCTTTACGAAAGAAGATATTTTAAATAAAAAATTTGAATTACTTAATGATACTACCATGAAAATTTATTATGCCCCACATAATGAAGTTATTAATGAAAATGCTAAAATATTTATTGTAGGTATAACTCCAGGATGGACGCAGACAACACTTGCTTACAAAACGGCACACGAAGGATTAGTAAAAAAGTCAGGCTATGAGGAAATACAAAAAGAGTGTAAAAAAAATTCTCGTTTTGCAGGTAGTATGAGAAAGAATTTAGTAGAGATGTTAGATGAATTAAATTTGAATAAAAAACTTTCTATTGCTTCTTGTTTAGAATTGTTTGAAAATAAAGATGAATTGCTTCATACCACTTCAATGATTCCTTATCCGGTTTTTATAAAAAACAAAAATTACACTGGATTCGGGCCTAAAATATTAGATAATGAAATTCTGAAAAGTTATTTGGAAAAATATTTTTATAAAGAAGTTGCAAAATTACCCAATGCTTTTATAATACCTTTAGGAAAAGCGGTTGAAGAAGTTTTGGAATTAATGATAAGCCAAAAGCTGATAAAAAAAGAACAATGCCTTTTAGGCTTTCCTCATCCATCAGGTGCTAATGGGCATAGAAAAATACAATTTAAAGATAACAAAGAAAATTTGATAAATATTGTTAATGAATATTTTAAATAAAATGGTAAAAGTATTTATATATAATTTAGAAAAATAATTGAAGGAATAATATGAGATATAAATTAATCGGACAAGAGCCATACTGTTTCTTTCATAGAAGTTTACAAATGATATTTGATAGAAGACATATTTCTTTTCTTGGCGCAAATGGAAGTAGCCAAAGAGTTAGGTTTTAGAAATGACAAAAATTATAAGACAACGCAAGTAAACAAAGAAGAATATTCTATAACAAATTATCTAAAAAAACAAAAAATACCTATGTTAACAGTTTTCATTATGCTTAAATTTAATAAAAATAATGATAAAAACTAGTAAAATAATTAGTTTGAGTAAAAAATAATAAAATTTTATAAAGTTTTGTATAGAAAATACTTGACTTTATTATGAGAGGAGATGATATGATGGTAAAAGATTTAATGATTAGAAGCAGTAGTGCAGAGTTTTTAATATTTGAAAGGCAAACGCATGATAAGGGGGTTCAAGTTAGATTTGAGGATGGTGACTTGTGGCTAACGCAAAAATCTATAGGAGAACTGTTTGATACAACTCGAAATAATATCACGATGCATATTAATGAAATATATAACACCTATGAATTAGATGAAAATTCAACTAGTAAGAAATTCTTACTAGTTCAAAGAGAAGGAAATAGAGAAGTAAAAAGAAATGTTCAATATTATAATCTTGACATGGTTATTTCTGTTGGATATAGAGTCAATTCTGATAGGGCTGTTCAATTTAGAAGATGGACTACTCATATATTAAAAGAATTTTCAAAAAAAGGTTATATTATTGATAAAAAGAGGATGGCTAATGGAGCTTTTTTTGACGAAGACTATTATGATTCTTTGCTTGCCGAAATAAGAGAAATAAGACTATCTGAAAGAAGATTTTATCAAAAAATTACCGATATTTATGCGACTAGTGTAGATTATGATTCTCAATCACCTATAACTATTAAATTTTTTAAAAAAGTACAAAATAAAATGCATTATGCAGTATCCCATCAAACTGCAGCTGAAATTATATATAATAAAGCGGATTCCAAAAAAGAGCATATGGGACTTACAAACTGGAAAAATTCGCCTAATGGTAAAATATTAGAAACAGATGTTGTTATAGCTAAAAACTATTTAAATAAAGAAGAATTAGAACAATTAGGACGAATTGTATCTGCTTTTTTAGATTTAGCCGAAGCAAGAGCTAAAAGACATATACCAATGACAATGGAGGATTGGTCAAATAGAATTGATAAATTTTTATTAGCTGATGATAGAGATATATTAAAAGATGCAGGAAAAATATCTCATGAAATTGCTTGTGATAAAGCATTAACTGAATTTGAAAAATATAGAATAAAACAAGATAAATTATATAAATCTGATTTTGATTTATTATTAGATGAAGATTTTAATAGAGGTGATTAAAATGTCGCAAAAAAGTTATGATAATAAACCAACTTTATATTTAATAGCAACGCCAATTGGTAATATGGAAGATATTACTTATCGGGCTATTAATGTATTAAATAAAGTATCGGTTATATTTTCCGAAGATACGAGAGTAACTAATCAATTACTAAGTTATTATAATATTAAAAATAAATTGATATCTTCGCATCAATATAATGAAAAAGAAAATATTGATAAATTATTAAAATATTTAAATGATGGACAAGATGTTGGTTTAGTAACTGATCGAGGTACGCCAATTATAAGTGATCCAGGCTATTATTTAGCGCAAGCAGCAATTAATAATAATTATAATGTTGTATCAATACCGGGGGCTACGGCTTTTGTATCAGCCTTAATAACTTCTAATATCGAAGCACAACCTTTTACTTTTATTGGATTTTTAAATAGTAAACAAAGTAAAAGAAAAAAAGAATTAGAAGAATTAAAAAATCATAAATATACTTTAATATTTTATGAATCGCCTCATCGTTTAATTGATACTTTAAATGATATGTTAAAAATATTAGGAAATAGAAATATTGCTATTTCCCGGGAAATAACAAAAAAATTTGAAGAAATATATCGTGGTACTATAAGTGATGTAATTAACGAATTAGACGTAGTTAAAGGCGAATTTGTTATAGTTTTAGAGGGTAATAAAGATGTAAATGATTTTAATAATTTGTCAATCTTAGAACACGTTGATTTATATATTAAAAATGGTTACGATTCTAAAGAAGCCATAAAAAAAGTTGCTCATGAACGCAAACTAAATAAAAATGAAGTGTATAGAGAATATCATAAGTAGGTGATGAAATTGAAACTAATAGTAGGTTTGGGAAATAAAGGAAATGAATATAATAATACTCGTCATAATGTCGGATTTATGGTAGTTGATAATTATGTCAATAAAAATAATTTAACTTATAAATCTAAATTAGATGGATTATATGCAGAAACTGTAATTAATAGTGAAAAAGTAATATTTTTAAAACCGCAAAATTATATTAATTTATCAGGTGATGTAATTAGTAAATATATTAAATACTTTAAAATAGATATCAAAGATATATTAGTTATTCATGATGATATGGATTTAGAACTAGGTACTTTTAAAATAAGATATAAAGGTGGATCAGCAGGACATAATGGTTTAAAAAATATTGAATCTAATTTAAAAACAAATGAATATAAAAGAATAAAAATCGGTATATCTAAAAATAATATAGATAAGATTGATTATGTTATAGGTAAATTTAATACTTTAGAACTATCTAAATTAAATAAAGTTATCGATATTACTTATAATATAATTGAAGATTTTGTTATTTTATCTTTTGATAATTTAATGAATAAATATAATGGATACAAATAAGTATCCTTTTTGGAGGTTAATATGATATTTAATAAATTATTTAATGATTATAGTAATAATGATATTGGTGGATTAACTGATGAATTAAAATGTATTTATATTGCTAATAACTTTAAAGAAAATACTTTAGTTGTTTGTAATAGTTTATATGAAGCCAATAAAATATTTCAAACTTTAAAAAATTATGTGGACGATGTCTACTTTTTTCCGATGGATGACTTTATGACTAGTGAGTTATTAGCCATATCTCCTGATTTTAAAATGACAAGATTAGAAACATTAAATAGTATAAATGACAAATGTATTGTTGTTACTAACTTAATGGGTTATTTAAGATTTTTGCCTCCAAAAGATGTATTTAAAAAAAGTTTTATCAAATTAAAAGTAAACGATGATATTAAAGATTTAGTTACTAAACTATATGATATTGGTTATGAAAAAGATACGATTATTAATAAATCAGGCGATATGGCAATTAGAGGTTATGTAATTGATGTCTTTCCTATTAACTATGATAATCCGATTAGAATTGAATTTTGGGGTGATACCATTGAATCAATTAGAAAATTTGATATCAATACTCAATTAACTATTGAAACACTTGATGAAGTATTAATAATACCAAATAAAGAGGATTTATCTGATACTTATGTCGATATTAATAGTTATTTAAATGGTCAAGTTTATTATAATGAATTTGAAGATATTAAAGTTGGATACGAACAATTAATGAATGAAGTATTAGAATATAATCCTAATAAAAAATACTTCTTTGATTTTAAAGAATATGATTCTATTAAATTATCCAATAATTATGGTGAATTTAATTATAATTCCTTTAAAATAGAAGATAGATTTACTAATATTAAAGATATCTTAAAATATAAAGATAAAACAATAATTATCTGTGTTTCAAATAGATATCAAGCCAACAAAATAATTGATGAAATAGATTGTGTATTTACTAATGTTAATCAAATATTTGATAAAAAAATAAATATAGTCATATTTAATATTAATGAAGGATTTATTTTTAATGATTATATATTTATATCGGAAAATGAAATATTTAATAAAAAAAATACAATCCCTTATAAAACTAACTTTAAATATGGAACTAAAATAAAAGATATATCTAAATTGGAGATTGGAGATTATATCGTTCATAATGTTCATGGTATTGGTAGATATTTAGGTCTTAAAACAATTAATAAAAATGGTTTAATTAAAGATTATTTACAACTAGAATATAAAGATGGCGATAAATTATATATTCCTGTGGAAAAAATAGATTTAATTAGTAAATATTCTTCTAATGATGGTTATGTACCTAAAATAAATAAATTAGGTTCATCTGAATGGTCTAAAGTTAAAATGAGGGCACGTGCTAAAGCCCATGATATAGCTAAAGAATTACTTAAAACATTTGCTCTAAGAGAAGTAAATAAAGGATTTAAATTTAAAGAAGATGATGAAACTCAAATTTTATTTGAAAAACAATTTCCATATCAAGAAACACCAGATCAATTAAAAGTATTAGAAGAAATAAAAAAAGATATGGAAAGTAGTCATCCTATGGATAGATTATTATGTGGTGATGTTGGGTATGGTAAAACGGAAATTGCCTTTAGATGTGCTTTTAAAGCCATATTATCTGGTAAACAGGTTGCTTTATTATGTCCAACGACAATTTTATCTAACCAGCACTACCTTAATGCCTTAGATAGATTTAAAGAATTTCCGGTTAATATAAGACTAATTAATAGATTTACTACACCTAAGGTATATAAAGAAACATTACTTAAATTACAAGAAGGATCTATAGATTTTGTAATAGGTACACATAGATTACTAAATGATGAAATTATCTATAAAGACTTAGGATTATTAATAATAGATGAAGAACAACGTTTTGGTGTAACCCATAAAGAGAAGATAAAAAAATTAAAAACTAATATCGATGTTTTAACCTTATCAGCAACTCCAATACCTCGTACTCTACAAATGTCTTTATCTGGTATTAAAGGATTATCAACAATAGAAACCCCACCTTCTAATAGATATCCAGTTCAAACTTATGTTTTAAATTATAATACTAAAATAATAAAAGATGCTATCTATAAAGAATTATCTAGATCAGGTCAATGTTTTATATTATATAACCACGTTGATAGTATTGCTTCTAAAGCAAAAGAAATTCAAGATTTAGTTGGTGATGCTAAAGTAGTATATGCTCATGGTCGAATGAATAAAACAGATATTGAAGATATAATGCTTAAATTTATTAATAAAGAATATGATGTTTTAGTATGTACTACTATTATAGAAACAGGAATCGATATACCTAATGTTAATACCTTAATAATATTAGAAGCGGACTTATTAGGTTTATCACAACTATATCAATTAAGAGGTCGGGTAGGACGTACTAATAAAATAGCCTATTGTTACTTAATGTATAGTAAAATACTATCCGAAATAGCTACTAAAAGATTAAATGCTATTAAAGAATTTACCGAATTAGGTAGTGGATTATCAATAGCAAGAAGAGATTTATCCTTAAGAGGTGCAGGATCATTTTTAGGTGACGAACAATCCGGATTTGCCGATTCAATTGGTATTGAATTATTTACTTCACTATTAAAACAAGAAATAGATAAATTAAAGGGAGTTTATGTTCAAGAAGAAGAAGATACTCAACCATTAATTGAAGTCGATACATATATATCAGATTCCTATGTTAAAGATATAGATTTAAAAATAGAAATTCATAAAAAAATAAATGAAATAGATTCTTATGATAAATTAATTTCCATATCTAAAGAATTAGAAGATAGATTTGGTAAATTAGATGATAAATTAATAATTTATATGTATCAAGAATGGTTTGAATCATTAGCCTCTAAATTAAATATATTAAGTATTAAACAAAATTCAAAAGAAATAGAATTAACTATTGATTCTAATATCGATGGCGAAAAATTATTTTTAGAAACATTTAAAATAAGTGGTAACTTTAGATTTGGAACGCGTGGTAAAAACTTAATTATTACTTTAAAATTACAAGGATTAGAAAAACATTTTATCTATTATTTAATTGATTTATTGTTTGTAATTGAAAAAGCAACTATTAAATAATTATTAAGTATATTATTTAATATATTGTTTAAACTAACTTTGAGGTGAATAATGAAAACAGGAGTTATAAGAAGAATCGATGAGTTAGGAAGAATAGTTATACCTAAGGAAATAAGAAGAAGTTTAAGAATAAAAGAAGGAGAAAGTTTAGAAATATTAGTTGAGAATGAAAGTATTATTTTAAAAAAATATTCTTTAATGAAAAATTTAAATGATTTTGCCCAAAATATAACTGATTCAATTAAGTCTTTTATTAAAAATAGTGTATTAATATGTGATCAAGATAGTATAATCGCAGTATCTGGTGATTTAAAAAAACAATTATTAAATAAAAAAATAGGTAGTGATTTAGAAGTTAAATTAAATAGAAGAGAAGAAATGTTAGAAAAACATAAGAAGTTAATAAAAATAAGTGATGAAATAGAATGTTGTTATGCGGTCAGTCCGATTATTGTTAATAGTGATGTTATTGGTTTAGTAATGATTATAGGTGATGAAGTTGATGAAACTGATTTAAAATTAACCCAAATAGCATCCAAATTTTTAACTAATCATTTAGAATAAATGTAAAGATGCGTAAAATGTCGCTATTTGTATACTAATATTATTGTTATTTAATTAATTTCTATGATATATTATTAACATAGAAGGGAATAGTACTATGGAACAAAAATTAATTGATAATACGCCGTTAGCATTATTATTTCTTCCTGTTATTATAGCAGTTATAAGTGTAATAATAGATTTTAATATTGTGGATTTTGTTTATGTAGTATTGGTTGGTATTTTATTTTTAAAATATTTTATAGTAACAAGAAAACAAAATTAATTTTTTGTTTTTTTTGGGGTGCGCCAGTTCGGTGCTTAATATATAATTGGGTGAAACTCCTAATCTGGTAATCTCTAGCAAAGAGCCAGTATC
>CALVKO010000045.1 GCA_944332725.1 uncultured Bacilli bacterium | reverse complement strand
TTATTTAGAAGAAATTTTAAAAGAGTTTATATAATAAAATAAATAGTCAAGAGCGCTAGTTCATTTTAACTCTTGACTATGTTAAACACTAGGTTGCAGGCCACGTGCTTTAGCACGTAGATTCTTTGAGAACTAGCAGACAAATTAATTGTCCTGTGGTATAATAGTTAGCCAAAGGGCGGGGATTTGGATGAGAAAAGGAAGTCATACACAATATGATATACAATATCATATTGTATGGACAACAAAATATAGATATGAAGTATTAAATGGAAAGATAGCAGAAAGATTAAGAATATTAATAATTCAAGGTTGTGCAGCCCGTGGCTTAACTATTATAAGAGGAAATATAACAAAAAATCACGTGCATTTATTAGTAAGTTGTCCACCTACAATAGCACCAGCAAAAATAGTGCAATATTTAAAAGGAAGAAGTTCAAAAATATTGCAGGAGGAATATAATCAATTAAAGAGAAGATATTGGGGGCAACATTTGTGGAGTCCAGGATATTTTTGTAGAACTGTTGGTACAGTAACACAAGAAATAATTAAAGCATATATAGAAGACCAAACAGATGATATAGAAAAATCCTTTAAAATAACTAAATGACTTTTAGTCGAATAATCTGCTTTTAGCAGTAAAAACAAGCCCTACACTTTTAGTGTAGGGTGGTTGACAGTAATCAATTAACAAGTGTAACAATCCCAGATAGTGTAACGACAATAGGTTCTTCTGCATTTGCAAATAATCAATTGACTAATATAACAATACCAAATAGTGTAACAACAATAGGAAGATATGCATTTTATAAATCATCAACATCCAATTCAAATTTAACTAAAATCATAAATCAAACAGGTAAAGCATTTGATTGGGGACAAATTGTGAATGGAAGTTATAGTACAACAGAATATAATTTTGAAACAGGAACAGTAGTTAATAGTGACGGTAATGTAGAAATAACAAAATAATAAATATATATTTATATTGGTGTTTTTGTAATGAAATGCCAATATTTTTTAATATAATTTAAAAAATGCTTTGATTTTTCTAAATAATTTGATATAATTATGTAAGTGTTTTAAAAGGAGGGATTATTGTATGGCTAAAAAAGGAGAAGCAAGAGAAAGAATTACTCTTCAATGTACTGAATGTAAAAATGAAAATTATCGTACAGAAAAAAATAAACGTAATACAACTGATCGTTTAGAAATTAAAAAACATTGTCCAAAATGTAAAAAAACAACAACACATAAAGAAAAAAAATAAGGTGATAAAATGATTAGAAATTTTAATGTAGAGTATGCATATACAAAAATGATTTTAGATTCTAAAACACCTGTTTTAACTCCAGCAACTGGAAAACAATTAGTTATTAAAGAAAAAAATTGTCATGCAAAAACGAAAGTTAAATCAAAAGTTTTATCAAAAAGAAGGGGGAATTTGAAATGATAAATGTTAATGATATTAAAAATGGTATCACGTTTGCATTAGAAGGTGAAATTTATCAAGTTTTAGAATTTTCACACGTTAAACCTGGTAAGGGTGCTGCTTTTGTAAAAATGAAAATAAGAAATTTAAGAAGTGGATCTACTACTGAAAAATCATTTAATAGTGGCACTAAATTAGAAAAAGCAATGATTGAAAAAAGACCTATGCAATTTTTATATGCTTCAGGTGATTCATATAATTTTATGAATATGGAAACTTATGAACAAATTGAATTAACTAAAGATCAATTAGGTGATGATGTTAATTATTTAAAAGAAGGATTAAGTGTTGATTTAAGTTTTTATGAAGGTGAATTGTTAGGTGTTATGTTACCTGATAAAGTAGAATTAGAGGTAACTCATACTGAACCAGCAGTAAAAGGTAATACTACTAATAACGCTACAAAAGATGCTACTTTAGAAACTGGATTAGTAGTAAGAGTTCCATTGTTTGTTGAACAAGGAGAAAAAATAATCGTATCAACAAGTACTGGCAAATATGATTCAAGAGCATAAGATATAATTTTATATCTTTTTTTTCATATATTTTATTAGGTGATATTTTTGAAATTAAGTGAAATTAATAAAATATTAAGTGGTCAAATTAACGAAGATATTACATTTAATAAAATAAGAACTTCTTCTAAAGAAATAGAAAAAGGTGATTTATTTTTAGCAATTAATAAAGGTCATGATTATATTAATGAAGCAATTAAAAATGGAGCGGTTGCAATTATATGTGAAAAATATTTGGATATACCTAGCATTAAAGTTGATGATAGTATTTTAGCTTTAGGTCAAATTGCTCATTATATTAGAAGTCTATATAATATTCCTTTAATTGCTATAACTGGTAGTGTGGGAAAAACTACTACAAAAGAATTAATATATTTAGTTTTAAGTAAAAAATATAAAGTTTTAAAATCAAATAAAAATCAAAATAATCATATTGGTTTACCTTTAACTTTATTAAATTTAGATGAAACATATGATATAGTAGTAACCGAATTAGGTATGAATCATTTTAATGAAATATCTTATTTATCAAAAATATGCAATCCTAACTATGCAATAATAACTAATATTGGAACTGCTCATATTGGTAATTTAGGAAGTAAAAAAAATATTTTAAAGGCTAAATTAGAAATATTAGATGGAATGAATGAAAAGAAATTAATAATAAATAATGAGGACAAATATTTAAAAAAAATAAAAAATACAATTAAGGTTGATACTAAATCATTAAATATTAAAAATATAAAATATGGTTTTATTCAAAAATTTGATATTGAAAATGTCCACTTTGTATTTAATTCATTTAAACATTTGTTAAATGATGTATATATTGCAATTAAAGTTGGTTTATTATTTAATATTGATTTAAGTTTAATTAGTGAAGCAATAAGTGAATATCAAACTATGGATGGAAGACTAAATATAATTAATAAAGAATACAAAATAATAGATGATAGTTATAATAGTAGTTATGAAGCTTTAATTGGTGGATTAGATATATTAAAAAATGAAAGTAATAAAAAATTTATTATTTTAGGCGATATGTTGGAATTGGGTAAATATAGTATTAAATATCATAAAAAGATAAACAAATATTTAAATAAAGTTAAAAATAAAGAAGTTTTATTAATAGGTAATTATACTAAATTTATTAAAGGAATTCATTTTGATAGTATTGATGACATAATAGGATATTTAAAAAGTAATATAAAAGAAAATGATATTGTTTATATAAAAGGAAGTAGAAAATTTAATTTAGATAAAATAAAAACACGCATTTAACGTGTTTTTTGAGATGGTGTAAATTGTTCTTGTTCTAATTTTTTATATAAATCTTTTTTAAATACTACTATTTCATTTATTTTGGCTACAATTAAATTATAATCTCTTGTACCAAAGTATATATGTACTAAAGAACATAAATAATCAATTTTTTTACTAGTTATTTTAATTGAATCATCAATTTCTAATTTGTTTGCTAATAAAGTTACTTTTTTTATACTTGATATTGCTCTAGCGTAACTAAATAATTGAACATAAGTAATTTTTTTTGATAATAAGCATCTTATAAAAGATTCATCATTAGGAAAAACAATTGTAGCAGCCAATAATTCTTTAGCAATTGGACTTAAATTTTGATATTTACTACCTATATAAGCAATTTCTTTAGCCCTTGCATCTAATAATTCTTTTAACATTTCAGAACTAAAGGCATTTCTTAAATATGTTCCATGTTTTGAACCTTCACGTTTAATAAAATTAATTTCTTCTTCAGTTAAACTTTTTAAATCTTCTTTAGTTATTATAGTATTAAAATCGATTTTGCTATCTAATCTTTGTTGCATAAAAATCCCCCTTTCAAAGTACGAGTGATATATTAGCACACTTTTATAATCTTGTCAAATTTTTAATTTTAATATATAATTGTTTTGGTGATTTTTGTGAAAATAAAATATGAATTAATTAAAAATTATAAAAATGCTAGATTAGGTAAATTAAAAACTAATTATGGTACTTTTGATACACCTATGTTTATGCCAGTTGGTACTTTAGCTAATGTTAAGACACTTACTCCTGAAGAATTGTATGACATGAATAGTGCGGTGATTTTATCTAATACTTATCATCTATGGCTAAGACCAGGTGAAGACATTGTTGATAAAGCAGGTGGATTACATAAATTTATGAATTATAATGGTCCTATTTTAACTGATAGTGGTGGCTTTCAAGTATTTTCTTTAGCTAAAAAGAAAGATATAAGTGAAGATGGGGTTATATTTAAAAGTCATATCGATGGTAAAAAATTATTTTTAACTCCAGAATTATCTATTCAAATTCAAAATAAATTAGATAGTGATATAGCAATGAGTTTTGATGAATGCATACCGTATCCAGCAAGTTATGAATATGCTAAGGCTAGTACAGAAAGAACGATTAGATGGGCTAAAAGAGGAAAAGAGGTTCATAATAATCCTAATCAATCTTTATTTGGTATTGTTCAAGGTGGCGAATACCAAGATTTAAGAGAATATAGTGCGAAAGAAACTGTTAAATTAGATTTTGATGGTTATTCTATTGGAGGAACTAGTGTTGGTGAAGATAAAGTTACGATGTATAATATGATTGATTATGCCATTAAATATTTGCCTATTGATAAACCCCGATATTTAATGGGTGTAGGAGAGCCTATTGATTTATTAGAAGGTGTCGAACGTGGTATTGATATGTTTGACTGTGTATTACCAACTAGACTTGCTCGTCATGGTAATGCATTTACAAGAAATGGCCGAATTAATTTGAAAAACTTAAAATATAAAGAAGATTTCACACCAATTGAAGATAATTGTGATTGTTATACTTGTAAAAATTATACCAAAGCATACATAAGGCATTTAATTACTTGTGATGAAATGTTAGGTGGTAGATTATTATCTATTCATAATATAAGATTTTTAATTAAAGAGATGGAAGAAATAAGAGAATCTATTAAAAATGATACTTTTGATGAATATAAAGAAGAATTTATTAAACAATATAAAAATAGTGACTAATCACTATTTTTTAAGTTTATGCCAATCATACTGCCAATTATACTTGATATGATAGTTATCGTATACAAAATAATATTTGATATATTAAAACCTTGGTCAAAGGCTAAGTAATTGAATATAAAAGATAAAATTATAATAATTATTCCAAATTTAATACCTTCTAACCAACCTTTATTAATGCTTGTTTTACCTAATAAAAGTCCACCTATAAAAAATGAAATAAATGGAGTTATATAAGAAAATGCAGTTACTATTTTAATGCTTATTAAATTTATATAATTTAATAAAGTAATTATGAAAGTTAATATTAATAAAATACCAATACTAATTCCTAATGATTTACCTAATTTTTTTAAATATAACATGATATCACCTAGTAATTATTATGTTTTTGTATAAAAAAATAGAACTTATTTCATAATGATAATAGGTGATGAAAATGTATTTTAATATTATATTTAAAACTTTAGTATTATATTTTTATATAGCAATATGTTATCGAATAATGGGTAAAAAAGAAGTAGGACAATTAGGTATTATTGATTTGATTGTTTCTATTTTGATTGCTGAATTAGCGGCAATGAGTATTGAAGAAATAGATAGATCTATTTTCGTTTCTTTAATACCTATTGCTATATTGGTAATATTACAAATAGGTTTAAGTTATATTGCTTTAAAGAGTAATAAATTTAGAAAATTTATTGATGGTAATCCACAAGTAATTATCAATAAAGGTAAAGTAGATTTTAAACAAATGCAAAAAATTAGATATAGTTTAGATGATTTAATATCACAATTAAGAGAACAGGGTATTAAAAATATTAATGATGTTAATTATGCAATATTAGAAAATAATGGGAAATTATCAGTTTTTAGTGATGATAATACATATCCTATGCCAATTATAATAGATGGTACAATTGATGTTGATACTGTTAAAAATATGAAAAAAAATTTAAATTGGGTTTATGATATATTAGATAAAAAGAAAATTAAATTAGAAGATGTTTTTTATGCTTTTTATACAAAAAGCAAAACATATATTATTAAAAAAAATTGACTTGATTTTTATAAAATTGTATAATTATATTAGGTGATAGTAGATGAGTAGATTGAAAGGCTTTACGTTAGTTGAATTATTAGGAGTACTTATTGTTTTAGCAGTTATAGCATTAATAACATTTCCAATAATCAATAATACAATAAAAGAAAATAAAGAAAAATTATATAATATCCAATTAGATGAAATTAAATCTTCAGCAGAAAAATGGGCTTATTCTAATTTGGGGTTATTACCTGTTAATGAAAATGAATCAATAACAGTGACATTATTAGAATTAAAAAAATCTGGTTTTGTACCAATCGATAGTAGAAATCCTAAGACAGGTGAATTGTTACCTAATGATATGGTAATAACAATTACTTTTAAAAATAATAACTATGAAATATTTGTTGATGGTGAAAGTGGTACTGATTTAAGTAATGAATTTAATGAAAACGCACCTACTATTATATTAAATGGTAATTATATTGAATATGTAGAAATAAATAGTTCTTATGAAGAAAAAGGCGCAAAAGCAATAGCGAAAGATGGTAGTGAAGTGGAAGTAAGTATTATTTATCAAGAAAATGGTAGAGAAGTAGGAAGCATTGATGTAACTAAATTTAGTACATATACTGTTATTTATAGTGCTACTAGTAATGGATATACATCAAGAATTACTAGAACAGTAGTTGTAAGAGATACAACACCACCTGATTTGATTATCCCAGATACTATAGAATTATATGAAAGTCAATTGACATCATTTAATTTACTCGATGGAGTTTCAGCAACTGATAATAGTGGAGAAAGTATAAAAATAGAAACTAGAGGATTTGATAGATTACCAACTGATAAAATAGTTGAATATAAGGCATGTGATAGTAATAATAATTGTACTATTAAAAGGAGATTAGTTAAAGTTTTAAAAGATGAAATTGTAGAAGATTATATTGATAATAGTGGGGCAAATAAACCAGAATTATTAGATAATATGGTACCAATTAAATATGAAAATGATAATTGGGTAGTAGCAGATGTATCACAAAAATGGTATGATTATGATGCTAAGGAATGGGCGAATGCAGTAGTTTTAAATACAACTAAAAATGTGGGGGAAGTAGTAAATGAAGCAGATATAGATTTATGGTATGTGTGGATACCAAGGTATAAATATCAGTTATTTAATGCAAATAATGGAAGTGTAGATCCACAAGAAATTCAAATTATATTTGAAAGTGGTACTTCTTCAACTGGAACAGTAAGTTGTACAGATAATATAAGTGGAGCAGATGGAACAACTTCAAGTGAAACTTGTACCAATGCAACAAATGGTGAATGGTATACGCATCCAGCATTCACATTAGGAACAGAGGAATTAACAGGATTTTGGGTAGGAAAATTTGAAGTAAGTGGAAGTACAAGTAAAATAACAATAAAACCAAATGTAACAAGTTTAAGAAGCACTTCAGTTTCTAATTTTTTCACAGCAATTCAAAATATAAATACAGCCTATAATTTAAATGGCGATAGTCATATGATGAAAAATATGGAATGGGGAGCAGTAGCATACTTATCCCATAGTAAATATGGAATGACTGAAGAAGTATATATAAATAATAGTAGTAGTTATTATACAGGAAGAAGTGGTGGAAATGTTGGAGGAAGTACTAATACCGTAGCAACGCAATATCCAAGTAGTTCAACTTCTTCAAATATGTATTATAATTATGGCTATTATACTTATGATGGTAAAATTGTAAATTATGATGGAAGTATTGGAGAATATGCAACTGATCGAACATTAGGAACCAAAGCTAGTACGACCGGAAATATCTATGGTGTATATGACATGAGTGGCGGGGCATATGAATATGTGATGGGAAATATGGTAAATAATAGTGGAGAATTTTATTCAAGTAGTGCCGGATTTAGTACGCTACCAGATTCAATATATTATGATAGTTATACATATAGCACATCTTCTACAACTCATGGCCGAGGAAAATTAGGAGATGCAACAAAAGAAACATTAAAGACTTTTGGAAGCATTACAGGTGGATGTTATGGTGATTACGCGAATTTTCCATTCTCTAGTTATTCTTGGTTCAATCGGGGCGGCAACTACAACACTGGTTTGATTGCTGGTTTATTTAACTTTTACTATTTTACAGGAGATAGTTATTCTTATAGAACCGCTCGTGCAGTTGTATGTGTTCGCGGGTAGCAAACTGAAGCTTGCTACTTTACTCTTCTCGAATAACAGAAGTAATACAAGAAGATAAAATGGTAAAGAATAGAGAAGAAAGATAACGGAGTAATGAACGACCTTTCTTCTTTTTTCAAAGGTCGTGCTTAGAAATAGTATAGGATACGGAATAGGTATATAAAGTGGTATAAGTAATGAATATAAAGATTCACGAACGAAGTGAGTGGTATCGCTTCACTCGTCCGGAGGTTGAGAGAGGTAAAGTATATGTTGTAAATAAAATGTATAGTCACGTATGTGATCTACAACAATGTAATCATATTTATTAATAATATTTCATATAATTAGTTGGGTGATTATATGAATTTTGACATAGGTGATTTAGTTACTAGAAAATCTTACAACCACGATACAGTGTTTAAAATAACCGATATAGTTGATAATGTATATTATTTAAAAGGTGTTAATCTTAGGTTAGTAGCCGATAGTTTTAAAGAAGATTTAGTAAAATTTGAAAGTGTTGATGAAGAAAATAAACAATTTGAAGAAAGAATTAAACCAAACATTGATTTAAATAGGGATGATTATTTTTATATTCCTGGTAAAATATTACACATTGATAGTGACATTCTATTAAATAACGACCTTAAAAACCCTTATAAAATAAGGAAAAACGCAAATTACGAGAGTGA
>CALVKO010000044.1 GCA_944332725.1 uncultured Bacilli bacterium | reverse complement strand
AAAAAAGAATTAGAAGAACTATCAGAAAAGAGTGATATAGTGGATAATTTTAAAGAAGATGTAATAAAAGCAAATGAGGATAAATTAATAGTAGAATGGATAAGTAGAGAAGAAGAACAAAAACAATATGAAGAAGTAATGTATGAAAAAGGTATCACTCAAGGAATTGAAAAAACTAATAAAGAAAACGCTAAAAAAATGCTAGAATTAAATATGGATTTAGAAACAATTAGTAAAGTCACTGGTTTAACTATAGAAGAAATTAAAAGTTTAAAAAATTAAACTTTTTCTTTTTTATGCAGGAAATCACCTAACTTTTGTCGTATATAACTAATAGGAGGTGATTTAAATAAAAAAGTTCTATACTGCAAAATATGAACCAATTTTTATGAGAGCAGTAGTTAAACCAAATATTTTAAAACCATTACTAGAACATATTTTAGAAAAAGAAATAATAGAATTAGAGATATTAAATCCAAATTTAATTCAAAATTATTTTAGATTACGTGGTCAAAGATTAGATTTGTTAGTAAAAACAAAAGAAGAAGTAATAAATGTAGAACTAAATTCTAATTATAATGAAGAAATATTAATAAGAAACTTACATTATATCTTTAAATTGGCTAGTGAAAATACTGAAAGAGGAAATAAATACAAAGTAAAAAATAAGATAGTTCAAATAAATTTAAATTTTATAAATAGTAAATATGAAAAATGTGAATATTTATTATATGATAAAAAACACGAAATAGAATTAACAGATTACATCAAAATATGTAATATAGGTATAGACAAATATATAGAAAACTATTATAATAATAGTAAGAAGTTTACAAAAGGTGAAGAATTAGTAATAATGTTAGATTTGGATAAAAAAGAATTAGAAGAACTATCAGAAAAGAGTGATATAGTGGATAATTTTAAAGAAGATGTAATAAAAGCAAATGAAGATAAATTAATAGTAGAATGGATAAGTAGAGAAGAAGAACAAAAACAATATGAAGAAGTAATGTATGAAAAAGGTATCACTCAAGGAATTGAAAAAAATAAACAAGAAAACGCTAAAAAAATGCTAGAATTAAATATGGATTTAGAAACAATTAGTAAAGTTACTGGTTTAACAAAAGAACAAATTAATGATTTGAAATAGTCATTAATTTTTTTTAATATTCTTACAATTTTGTAATTATTGACATTATTATATTGATTAAATTGTTAATTTATTTTATAATTAAGATGGTGATGCTATGAGAAAGAATGGTTTTACAATGGTAGAATTAATAGCGATTATAGTTATAATGGCATCTATGTTATTAATTATTTTACCAGCAGTAAATAATACTATTAAAAATAGTGAAGAAAAGAAAAAAGAAGAAGCGTTAAATAATATTTATATGGCAGCAGAAAATTATTTGATGGCTAATTATGATGATTATAAAATTGATAATTCGGGTGATACAACATATATTTATATTACTGATTTAATTAGTAATAATTATATGAGTATAGATACATTAAATCCAAATAATGATTCAACATTTTCAAATAAAGACGTAGTTAAAGTAACAAGAAATGATGATGGAACATTTAGTTATGAATTGGATTATCTTAAGACATTAATTGAAATTTTATTAGAGCAATATAGTTCTGATAATACAACGGGATTATTAAGAGATTCAGTTAATGAGAATTTATATTATTATAAAGGAACAAATGAAGAAGTAGCAAATAATTTTTTGTGGTATGGCGGACATCAATGGCGAGTAATAGAGTTTGATAATGCTAAAAAAACATTAACACTCATAACTCAACAACCATTAACAGCAATACAACCAGCAAGTGCCGGTTGGGAAAGTGAAGACTCATATAATAATAGTTATATAAACACATGGTTAAATGACTATTTTTGGAATAGTTTAGATAGCAGTATTCAAAGTAATATGTTAGATAACACATTTAATATAGGAATATATACCGATGTCGATGAAATAACAATAACTAAAAAAGTGGGATTATTAGATCAAACACAATATGAAAGAGCAGGAAGTGCAAATTCATTCTTAGATATTAAAGATCATTGGTGGTTAGGAAACAGATATAGTTCGTCTTACATTAACTACGTCTTCAACGATGGCAACCCCGGTAGTCGTTTGGTGTCGACTGCGTACGGCGTCCGTGCAGTTGTAAAAATTTCTGATATAACCATCACCGGAGGGGATGGTACTCTTTCAAGTAATTATCAAGTAGCAAACAAAGCAACTAATACTAATAATGTTCAAGTAGGAGAATATATCAATGTACCATATAGCGGAAGTGATAATGCTTGTGGAAATGATAATATGTGTACATTTAGGGTAGTAAGTAAAGATGAAGATAGTATCAAAGTAGTACTAAATGGATTACTTCCAACAGAAAGTAAATATGGAAGTACGATGACAATAACTACGAGTCATACAATATATACACCACTGAATACATTTGCTGAAGGAATAAGCGAAACATATCGATATACAGGAAATAAAACATTCTATATAGGAGATTATCCAGATAGAGCAAATTATGAAGATGTCCAAGATGAAACAATGGAAGCAAATGTTGGATTACCAACAGTAGGCGAGATGTTCAGTGGAAATGATATAGAATTAGGTATATTAAGTACCAAAACATTTGTCGATGTAAATACAATCGAAAATCCAACTGCCTCAAACTACTATTGGCCAATGAACAGATATAATTCGTCTGGCGTTCGCTACGTCGACAGCACTGGCACTCTCAACAGATATTCCGTTGTGGATACGTGTGGCGTTCGCGCAGTTATATATCTGAAGTCAGGGACTTCAGCCATAACCTTCACTGGAGGTGAAGGTACTCCAAACTCACCATATGTATTACAATAAACAAACATAGTATAAATAACAATAATATATAAACGAAGTAAATACACACCTTGCCGATAAAGTGGCAAGGTGAGGCTTATCCGTATAGAAGAAAGGAAAATAAATATGAAAACAATAAGAGATTTTGATTTAAATAATAAGAAAGTAATAATAAGAGTAGATTTTAATGTACCTATTAAAGATGGTATAATAACTGATGATACAAGAATAAAAGAAAGTTTAAAAACAATTAATTATGCTATAGAAAATAATGCTAAGGTTATTTTAATGAGTCATTTAGGAAGAATTAAAGAAGAAAGTGACAAATTAAAAAACACTTTAAAACCTGTTAGTATTAGATTAAGTGAATTATTAAATAAACAAGTTATATTTGTACCTACAACTAGAGGTAGTGAATTAGAAAATGCTATTAATAATTTAAATAATGGTGATGTGTTATTAATGGAAAATACGAGATTTGAAGATTTACCTGATAAAAAAGAAAGTAAAAATGATGAAGAATTAGGTAAATATTGGGCTTCTTTAGGTGATATTTATATTAATGATGCATTTGGTACTGCTCATAGAGCGCACGCTTCTAATGTTGGTATTGCTAGTAATTTAGAAAGTGGAATTGGATTTTTAATTGAAAAGGAATTAGATAATTTATTACCTGCTATTAATAATCCAAGTAGACCTTTTACAGTTATTTTAGGTGGCGCTAAAGTAAGTGATAAAATAGGTGTGATTGAAAATTTAGTTAAAAAAGCAGATTATATACTAATCGGTGGTGGAATGGCTTTTACATTCTTGAGGGCTAAGGGGATGGAAATTGGTAAATCTTTATTAGATGAAGAAAGTATAGATTTTTGTAAAAAAATATTAAGTGAAAATGAAAGTAAAATTATTTTACCTATCGATGTTGTAACAGAGTTAAAAGAATGTTTTATAACTGATATAACAAAAGATGAAACCGGTTTAGATATCGGTAGTAAAACAGTTAAGTTATTTAAACAATACTTAGATAATAGTAAAACAATAATTTGGAATGGACCAGTTGGAATGTTTGAGGAAGATAGATATAGTAATGGTACTAAAGGTATTTGTGAAATTTTAAAAAATATAAATGCTACTAAAATAGCTGGTGGTGGGGATACTGCTAGTGCGGTTAAAAATTTTGGATATGAAGAAGTGTTCACTCATATATCAACTGGTGGTGGCGCTAGTTTAGAATTATTAGAAGGAAAAGTATTACCTGGAATTGATATAATCAAATGAAAAAGAAATTTATAAATATATTTTTAATAATTATATTTACATTAATAGTCTTATATTTTGCTTTAAAAGATAATTATAAAGAAATAATAGAATTATTATTAAATGCAGATATTAGATGGTTATTTATAGGATATTTATTTGTTTTAAGTTATACTTTTTTAAAGTCGGTTATAACTAACAATATTATTAATCAATTTAAAAGTTATAGTGTTAAGAAAACATTCAACTTGCAGATGATGACATTTTTCTTTAATGCTATAACTCCTTTTGCAACTGGAGGACAACCATTTCAAATTTATATTTTAAAGCGAAATAAATTATCTTTAAGTGATAGTACTAATATCATTGTACAAGAATCTATTATTCATCAAATAGCAATTATTATAGTATGTTTTATAGCATTTATAATTAATTATATTTTTGATTTTTATCATTTTGAAGGAATCATATTAATATTTTTAATCTTAGGGTTTAGTGTTAATGTATTTATATTATTACTTTTATTTATATTATCAAGAAGTAATAAAATCGATAAATTATTAACTAAATATATCGTCAAATTGTTGACATTTTTAAGAATAATTAAAAATAAAGATTACATAAAAAAATTACACAAAACAATTGATGATTTTAACTATAATTCTAAAATGTTATTAAAGAATAAAAAAAGATTTATTAAATTAATATTAATAAATTGTTTAGCATTCTTATGTTTATACATAGTACCATTAACTATTTTATTTAGTTTTGGTAATTATAGTAGTTTCGATGGTATTATTGCCATTACATTAGTATCATTTATATCAATTATAAGTTCTTATATTCCTTTACCTGGTGGTATGGGTGGTCAAGAATATTTATTTATATTATTATTTGGAGTTTATGTTAATCAACCCTTATTAAGTTCTTTAATGATTATGTGGCGCTTTATTACATATTATTTACCGATGATAGTAGGGGCTGTTATCTTTAATATAAAAAATAAGGAGATTTGATATGAGAATAGGAATTTTTTCTGATACTTATATTCCTCAAATTAATGGGGTATCAACTAGTATTGAGATGTTACGAAAAGGTTTAGAAAAAAAGGGGCATAAAGTTTATATCGTTACAGTTAATCCGAATAGTTTAAAATATTCTTATGATAAAAGAGTATTAAGAATTCCGGGGGTACCGATTGGTATATTTGATTATAGATTAACTAGTGTTTATCCTGCACGGGCTATTAAAAAAATCAAAAGTTGGAATTTAGATGTTATTCATAGTCAAACAGAATTTGCGATTGGGACATTTGCTAGAATATTATCTAAACAGTTTAATATTCCTTTAGTTCATACTTATCATACTATGTATGAAGATTATGTCCATTATATAACTAAAGGCTATTTTAAAAAGACAAGCAAAAAAATAGTTGAACATTTAACTTTGTTTTATTGTGATCTAACTGCTACAGAATTAATTGTTCCAACTAAGAAAGCAAGAGATTTATTTAAAGATAAATATCAAGTAAAAAGAGACGTTCATATTATTCCTACAGGTATTGAGATAGAAAAATATAGTAAAAATTATAGTTTAGAAAAAATAAATAAATTAAAAAAATCATTAAACATTGAAAATGATATAGTTTTATTATTTGTTGGTAGATTAGGATTAGAAAAAAGTGTCGATTTTTTAATTGAAAATCATAAAAATATTAATGCTAAATTACTAATTATTGGTGATGGACCAGAACGAGAAAATTTAGAAAAATTGGTAAAAAAATTATATTTAAATGATAAAGTTATTTTTACTGGCAAAGTTCCTTTAAAGGATGTTGGCATGTATTATAAATTAGGTAATATATTTGTTACTGCTTCAACTACGGAAACTCAAGGATTAACAGTTATTGAGGCATTAGCAGCATCACTTCCAGTTGTCGCTATTAATGATGAAAGTTTTGTAGAACCAATTAAAAATGATTATAATGGGTATTTATTTAATAATAAAAAAGAATATGTTGATTATATAAATAATTTAATAAATGATAAAAATAAATTAGCAAAATTGTCAATTAATGCTTTAGAAAGTAGTTATAATTTCTCAAATAAAGTTTTTGCTAGTAAAGTGTTAGATGTTTACAAATTAGCGGTTAAAAAAGGTCGAAAAAAATTATTTGGAAGGAGAAAAAATGATTGTAGTAGGTAATTTAAAAATGTATATGACTTATGAAGATGTTTTAAATTATAAAGACAATATTCCTGATGATGTTATAATTTGTCCATCTTCTATATTTATCCCTTACTTTTTAAATCATAATTATCAAGTTGGTATTCAAGATATATCAATGTATGATTTAGGATCACATACAGGGGATATAGGTGCGAAACAAGCAAAAGATATGGGAGTTAGTTATACGATAATAGGTCATAGTGAAAGAAGAAATAAAGAAACTGATGAAGAAATAAATAAAAAAATTAAAAAAGCCTTAGAAAATAATTTGAAAGTTATTCTATGTATTGGAGAAAACAAAGATGAAGATAAAAATAATAAATTAAAAAATCAATTACTAACTGATTTAGATGGTGTTGATTTGGATAATATAATAATTGCGTATGAGCCGATTTGGTGTATTGGAACAGGTATTACACCTACTAATGTACAAATAGAGGACACAATTAACTTTATTAAGTCAATTGTTAATGATAATTTTAAAAAATCTGTTAAAGTATTATATGGTGGTAGTGTCGATAAGAATAACATTGATACGCTAAAAAAAATAGATAATGTAGCAGGATTTTTAATTGGTAAGGCTTCTACGGATTGTGTTCATCTAAAAGAAATCGTCGATAGTCTTCGATGATTTTTTTTCGACAAAATTAGCTAATTTTTACTCTAGAAATATTTTAGCCACTATTATATAATATAAATACAGCAGTACTTTAGAAGGAGAAGAAATATGATAAGAATAATAATGATTGACGATAATGTCAAATTGATTGATGCTGTAAAAGAGTATTTTAAAAATAATAATGAAGTAAAAGTGGTGTTAGAAGCATATAATGGTTTGGAAGGAATAGAATTAATTAAAAATAAACAAGATGATTTTGATATAATTTTGTTAGATTTAATTATGCCTAAAAAAGATGGATTGTATGTATTAGAAGAGATGAAAAACAATAATATTAATAAAAATGTTATTGTTGAGACAAGTTATAATGCTAGTGAAGCAATAAGAGAAGTTTCAGAATATGATGTTAATTATTTTATTTTAAAACCATTTGATTTAGAAGATTTAGAAAAGAAAATATATGATGTTTTTAAAAAGAAAAATGATAAGAGTATCGATTTTTATAAAAATAATTTACAAGTTTCAATTAGTAAATTGTTACATGATTTAGGGATACCATCACATATTAAAGGTTATCAATTTTTAAGAGATGCGGTTAATATGTTATTTGATGATCCTAATATGATAGGTGGAATTACTAAAGAATTATATCCAGAATTAGCTACAAAATATAATACAACGGTATCAAGAGTTGAAAGATCAATTAGACACGCTGTCGAAGTAAGTTGGAATAGAGGGGATATTGATTTGATGGAGAAAATATTTGGTCATAGTGTGGATATCGATCGAGCAAAGCCTACTAATTCAGAATTTATTGTTACATTAGCTGATAAATTAAGATTAGATTTCCACAAGGTTGGTGCATAAAACCAATCTTTTATTTTTATTTAGAATATGATATAATATTTATAGGTGGTTAGCGTGAAACTAATAAGGCAAATATTAACTTTTTTTTGTATAGTGCTTTTATTTGTTGCAATTATTTTTACTATTATTATATATTCTGGAAAAAATTTATTAAATAAAGAAAATTTATCTAATTATATAAAGAATTCCAATATATTAAATATGGATATAAATGTTATTTTTAATCTAGAAGAAAGTGGAATGACATTAAAAGAAAAAATATATAATTTAGGATTAGAATGTAATATTCCTGATAAGATAGTTAATGATATATTAAAAAGTAATGAAATTAATTTAATTTTAGGAGATTTTTTTAACGAAACTATTTATTATTTGATAGATGAAAGAACTAAACCAGAATTATCGCAAGAAGCTGTTAATAAGATGATAAATCTTGCTTCTATATCTTTAGAAAATCATATAAATATTATGTTAACAGATGAAGAGTTAACTGATTATATTTTAAATTTTACTCATAAATTAACTTCAATAATACCTGATAGGCAAGTTATGATAGGTGTTTTACCAATATCTACTATTAATTCTGTTTTAAATTTCAATATTAATTATTTATATTTAATTATGTTTATATTGTTAGTTTTAATTGTTTTATTCACTTGGTCATTTTATAAACCAATTAAATATTTGGGAATTAGTATGCTAGCAAGTGGTCTTATTTTTGTTACATTAGGCTGTATGAATAATTTTTTAAATGAACTTATATTAACACAAGTAGAAAGACTAAAAGTATTAGTATCACCATTTATAACAATATTATTAACTATATGGTTTAAATGTGGCGTTTTAATAAGTTTTTCAGGGGTTTTTTTAATATTAATTTATATTGTAATTAATAGAATTGTAATTAATAGTTATGAAACTAAATAATATTTTGAGTGTTGTTAATACCTTCTTCGTTCCAATTTTCTAGTATGACATATAAAAATATTAATTCTGCAAATAGATTTAATACATTAGCGTATACTTGATGAATATATGGTTTAGGATTAGTATGTTTTTTTAATTCATATTGTAAATAACTAATATATAAACTATAAATAACTATTAATATAAAAATAATTCGATTAATTAAATTTAAGTATCTTTTTTGGGTTCTAGGATTTCTGGTGTGAAGTAAAATTCTATAAAAATAGATGCGAAAAATAAAAAAGCAAGAATTTCTAGTGT
>CALVKO010000043.1 GCA_944332725.1 uncultured Bacilli bacterium | reverse complement strand
ATTGTTTAATAATAATCAATAATTCCTCTAATGGATTAACTGCATTTTTTAATTCTCTTTTCATTTTTCTTGTTATTATCATTTATATCACACTACCTTATAATAATTATAACAAGAAATCATTGCGAAGAAAATTTATTCTATTTTACTGTCGCAAATTATCAAAATTTGTCGAATTGTATGTTATAATTTTATATGAGAGATAATAATGGCCTTGGAGGTGGAACTATGAATAAAGAATTATTTTTAGCACTTGTTGGAATGACAGAGGAACAAGCCTTGTCAGAGGCGGCAAAAATTAATCTAAATCCTAAAGAAATTGAGTCTTTTCATAATGGGAAGGATTTTATAGATAAATATGATGAACTAGAAACTGAAGAATCTAGAAAGAAAGTAGTTTTAAAATTAATCGCGTATGGATTAATAAAAAGAAATGGTGGTAAGTAATATGAATAACAAAAAAGAAAGAGAAAGAGAAGAATTACATAAAACAATTTGGAAAATAGCAAATGAATTAAGAGGTTCTGTTGATGGATGGGATTTTAAACAATATGTTTTAGGATTATTGTTTTATAGATTTATATCTGAAAATATTGAAAACTATGTTAATGAGAATCAAAGAAAAGCAGGTATTATAGATTTTCAATATAGAAATATTTCTGATGAAGAAGCATTACTTGGGAAATCACAAATACTTGATGAAAAAGGATTATTTATTCTTCCGAGTGAATTGTTTTGTAATATAAGAAAAGGTGCAGATAAGAATGAAAATCTTAATGTAGTTATTTCAAATGTATTTAATAACATAGAAGCATCAGCTAGAGGATCTGAATCAGAAGATGATGTTAAAGGATTATTTGATGATTTTACTATTGATAATAAGCTAGGTAACACAGTTGATGAAAGAAATGAAAAACTTGTTAAATTATTAAATGCAATTGGCGATTTAAATTTTGGTGATTATGAAGATAATAATATTGACCTATTTGGAGATGCATATGAGTTCTTAATGACAATGTATGCATCCAACGCGGGGAAATCTGGTGGAGAGTTTTTTACGCCCCAAGAAGTCGGTGAATTACTTGCTAGAATTGTTATAATGGATAAAAAGTCAGTTAACAAAGTTTATGATCCTGCTTGTGGTTCTGGTGGTTTACTTCTAAAATTTGCAAAAATACTTGGTAAAGAAAATGTAAGAGAAGGTTTTTTTGGTCAAGAAATAAATCTTACTACATATAACTTAGCTAGAATAAATATGTTCTTACATAATATTAATTATAATAATTTCAGTATTGAACGAGGAGATACATTATTACATCCAGCTCATTGGAATGATGAACCATTTGATGCAATTGTATCTAATCCACCATATTCAACAAAATGGGTTGGTAATTCAAATCCGTTATTAATTAATGATGAGAGATTTGCACCTGCCGGAGTTTTAGCACCTAAGCAAAAAGCTGATTTGGCATTTACTATGCATATGCTATCATGGCTTTCTCCAAAAGGTACTGCAGCAATTGTAGAATTTCCTGGTATTTTAGATCGAGCAAATGAAAAAGGTGAACCAGGTATCAGAAAATATTTAGTTGAAAACAATTTTATTGATTCTATAATTCTAATGCCAAAAAATTTATTTTATGGTACTACAATCGATGTGTGTATTCTTGTATTAAAGAAAAACAAAACAGATAATAGTATTTTGTTCGTAAATGCATCAAACGAATTTGTTAAGGCAACAAATAATAATAAACTTTCTGATGAAAATATTTCTAATATCCTTGATTTATTAAGACAAAGAAAAAGTGTAGAACACAAATCAATTCTTGTTCCATATGAAGAAATTGATAAAGAAAAATATAATTTATCAGTTAATTATTACTTGGAACCTAAAGAAGAAAAGAAAGAATTAAATATTGAAGAAATAGAGAAAAAAATTTGCTATATTAATAGTGAGATTGAAGAAAAAGAAAAAAAACTAAATGATATTGTAAGTGAATTTAATAAAAAAGGAAAGAAATATAATATTAAATATAAAACAGTAGAGGAAGTGTGTGATACATTAACAGATTATGTTGCTGCAGGTTCTTTTGGTGATATAGCAAAAAATGTAAAATACTTATCAGAACCTGATTTTGCTCAGTTAATTAGAACAACTGATATTAAAAATAATTTTAAAAATGAAAAAGCTATATATATATCTGAAAGTGCATTTAATTATTTGTGGAGAGTTAATTTAGATAAAGAATCAATTGTTTTACCAAATATTGGAAATTGTGGTGAAGTATATTATATAACTCCTGATATGTTACCATATAAAAATAATGCTTTAGCAACAAATGCCATTTTATTGAGAAGCAGTATGGAAAACATGAAATATTTAAAATATGCATTTGAATGTGATTTCTTTCAAAAACAATTGAAAAAAATCACATCACAACAAGGTCAAACAAAGTTTAATAAAACAAATTTAAAAAAGCTTATTATTCCAATTCCAGAGATAAATGTTCAAAATGAGATTGTTAGCATTTTAGATGAACTGGAAAAACTTGAAGCAATTTTGGAAACCAATTATAAAATGAAAATTGAATTAGTATGCAATAGATATTATTTTTATAAAAGTAAAATGTTTGAAATGGGTGAGTTAAGTGAGTAGTATAGGTTTGATAAGTGAAAATGATAACTCTACTGTATTAGCAGAATATACAGGTTTAAATAGAGTAGCAACATCTTTTCAAAGCGAAGATGCTCTTGAAAAAGAATTAATTAAAACTTTAGTTGAACAGGGATATGAAAGATTAAATATTAACTCTGAAGATGAATTAATTCTTAACTTAAGAAGACAATTAGAAAAACTTAATAATTATCATTTTACTGATGGAGAATGGGATGATTTCTTCACAAAGATAATAGCTAATAAAAATGATTACATAATTGAAAAAACGAGATTGATTCAGGAAGATTATAAACAAGAAATAACTCTTGATTCAGGAGAAAAGAAAAATATCTATTTAATAGATAAAAATAATATTCATAATAATAGTCTTCAAGTATTTAATCAATATGTTAATAATGAGGGAAATTTCGATAATAGATATGATGTAACAATTTTAGTAAATGGTCTTCCTTTAGTTCATGTTGAATTAAAGAAAAGAGGAATTGATTTAAGAGAAGCTTTCAATCAGATAGAAAGATATCAAAGAGATTCTTTCTGGGCAGGATCAGGACTATATAACTTTGTTCAAATATTTGTTATTTCAAATGGAACATTAACTAAGTATTACTCTAATACTACAAGAGAGTTCCATATTAATAATCAAAAGAAAAAGAAATCTAACTCATTTGAATTCACTTCATATTGGGCAGATCAAAAGAATAATGGTATCACAGATCTAATTGATTTTGCTAAAACCTTCTTTACTAAGCATACATTATTAAATGTATTAACTAAGTATTGTGTATTTACAAGTGAAGAAGATTTGTTAGTAATGCGTCCTTATCAAATTGTTGCAACTGAAAAAATATTAAATAGAATTACAATTGCATATAATAATAAGTTCTATGGAACATTAAAGTCAGGTGGATATATTTGGCATACAACAGGATCAGGAAAAACATTAACATCATTTAAAACTTCTCAATTAGCTAGTAAATTAGATTTTATAGATAAAGTATTATTTGTTGTAGATAGAAAAGACTTAGACTATCAAACAATGAAAGAATACAATAGATTCAAAGAGGGAGCCGCTAACTCTAATACATCAACAAAAGTATTAGAAGAACAATTAAATAATCCTAATGCTAAGATAATAATAACTACAATACAAAAACTATCTCAATTCATTAAGAAGAATGAGAATAGTGAAGTATTTAATAAACATGTAGTATTTATATTTGATGAATGTCATAGATCTCAATTTGGGGATATGCATAAAGTTATTATTAAGAAATTTAATAAATACTATTTATTTGGATTTACAGGCACCCCAATATTCCCAGAGAATGCTAGGACAATAAAAGGCATATCAGAAACCACAGAACAAATCTTTGGAGAAAGATTACATACTTATACAATAGTAAATGCTATAGCAGATAAGAATGTATTACCATTTAGATATGAATATATTGGTAGAGTTGATATAGCTAATGATGTTAAAGATGAAAAAGTATACAACATAGATGAAGAAAAATTATTTGATAATCAAATACGTATTAGTTTAATTACAAACTATATAATAGATCATTTTAGTACTAAAACTAAAACATCAGAAAGTTATGTTTATTCAACTTTGGATAACGTCATAGATGTAGCTAAAAAACACAATACAGAAGAAATTAAATCTAAGAAGAGTATTAATGGATTTAACTCAATCTTTGCTGTATCAAGCATTAAAATGGCTAAAGAATACTATGCTGAATTTAAGAAGGAATTAGCTCTTAAAAATAGTAATCTTAAAGTAGCATTAATATACTCATATGGAGTAAATGGAGAAGATGGAGTTATAGATGAAAACTCTGAATCAACAGAAGCATTAAGTACTGATGATAGAACATTCCTAGAAAATGCTATTAAAGATTACAATAATATGTTTGGAACAAGTTATGATACATCATCAGAAAGATTCCAAAACTATTATAAAGACGTATCTCTAAGAATGAAGAATAGAGAAATAGATATCCTAATAGTTGCAAACATGTTCTTAACTGGATTTGATGCTAAAACATTAAATACACTATGGGTTGATAAGAATCTTAAGTGGCATGGCCTTATACAAGCGTTCTCTAGAACTAATAGAATCTTAAATAGTGTTAAGACATATGGAAATATTGTCTCATTTAGAAATTTAGAAGATAGACTAAATGAAGCATTAGCTAAGTTCGGTGATGAGAATGCACACGGTGTTGTATTGTTAAAACCATATAAAGACTATTATTATGGATATGAAGATGATAATGGAAAAACATTTGAAGGATATAAATCTTTAGTTGAAAAATTAACTTCTAAATTTGTACCAGGAGAATTAATGCAAAGTGAAGCAGAACAAAAAGAATTTATAAAATTATATGGTGCAATATTAAAGGTAACTAACATATTATCTTCATTTGATGAATTTAAAGATGAAGAATTAATTAATGAAAGAGATAAACAAGATTATCATAGTATTTATATTGAGCTTTATAATGAATTCAGAAATAGAGCTAAACAAGAAAAAACAGATGTTACAGGAGATGTAGTATTTGAAATGGAGTTAATTAAATCAATTGAAGTTAATATAGACTATATCTTAACATTAGTTAAAAAATATCACGATTCTAATATGGAAGATAAAGAAATATTAGTAAGCATTCAAAAAGCTATTATGGCAAGTCCAGATTTAAGAAATAAAAAAGATTTAATTATGGCATTCATTGATTCTTTAGATCAAGATTCAAACGTGTATGCAGATTTTGAATCATTTATGAATAGTAAGAAAAAAGAAGAATTAGATAAAATAATAGCCGACGAAGGCCTAAACAAAGAAGAAACATATAACTTTATTCAAAGATCATTTGAACAGGGAAGAGTAGAAACTAATGGAACAGAAGTGTCTAACATCTTACCTCCTATGAATATGTTTACTCCTAATAATGAACGCCAAGAAAAGAAAAATAAAGTAATTGATAAACTATTAGAATTCTTTGATAAGTTTTTCAGTATTACTGGAAAGTAATTATAGTTTAATGTAAAGTTCAGATTATCTGAACTTTTTTCATGGTATAATTATAGAGTAGTATGATGATAATTGCTAGATTTTAATAAATGGTGTAAAATATATATCAATTATTTATCAGGGGTGATGTTATGAATAGTACGCAGGCAAGTGCAACTATATTCGGATTTCAATTTCAAATAAATGCTGCAATATATTTGATGCTTAAACATTTTTCTGATTTTGATCAAATAAAGATTGAAGGAAGTCAAGAAGATATAGAACTGTTTTTACATGATAACAAAAAAATATATGCACAAGCTAAATCAAAAGAATTTCCTACTAAAGATAATAAAGGACATTCTGAAAAATTAAAAGATGCACTTAGAACTCTATCAAATGTTGATGATAGAGGAAATTATGATTTGATGTATATTAGTAATTTAGAAGAAAATCCGCTAAATTCTGGAACTAAAGAATTTGATGGTATTAGTTTTTTAAAATATGATGAACTAAAGGAAGAATCTAAGAAAAAAATTGATAACCAAATATCAAACGAAAATTATAATATTGATACAAGCAGACTGATTATTGCTAAAATACCATTCTATGGTGATGATTGGGAACAAAGACATAAAGAAATAAGCAAAAAAATGTCAGAATTTGTTTCTGATGTTAGCCCAAGTTTAAGTTCGTTTGCAAATAGAATAATTACTATATGGGAAGAAGAATTTTTACATAATGCTTCTGTTAAAAGCCCGAAAATAACAATAAATAAGGAAAATGTGGTTTGGGGATTAGTAGTTTGTAAATTGCAATTAGATGATGTAAAGAAATTTGATGAAAAACTTGAAATTGAGGAAACAGATTTCTTAGAAGCAATAGATGAGTATGAAAAAATAATTGATATAAAGAGTTCAACTTTTCTAGATTATAATAAAATAATATCATTATATTCACAATATAAATTAAAGAGTGACAAATCGGTTTCAATATATGAATTTATTCAAGGTAATAAAGACGAGATATTTAATTTGATTTTTCCAGATAAAAATAAGGATGATATTATTTTACAAGCATGTGCTAAAATTATAGCGAAGGAAATAATTTTAAGATCAAAAAGTATTGAAGAAATAAAGAGAGGAGTTGAAAATTATGGTAATAAATAGTATTGAAATTTCATCAGGTGATAAAAGCAAAAAATACAATTTAAAAAATGATTTTAATCTAATCTTTAGTGAAAAAAATTCAAAAGGTAAAACTACACTCTTGAGGTTTATATTATATGGGCTTGGTTATAATATTCCACCAACAGAGGGAATTGGTGACTTTGGTAAGTATAATGTCAATGTTGTATTAACAATTGATAAAAAACAAGTATTCTTAATTAGAAAAGGTGAATCAATAACCTTAAAAAATGATAACGATGAAAAAGTATTTTTGCTACCGGAAGAGCAATATGAACTTCAAGCATTACTATTTGGAATAGAAGATTTATTAATATTAGAAAATCTTTTGGCTGTATTTTATATAGATCAGGAAAAAGGCTGGACTATGCTAAACAGAGGTAAAATAATAGGCAATAATAGATTTAACATAGAAAACTATATATCTGGTTTATCAGGCAAGGATCTAGGAGATTTATATTATGAAAAGGATAAAATAAGTCAGGAAATTAGAAAATACAAAAACTTATTAAAAATATCTGAATTTAAAGATGAAATTGTTGATAACTTAGCTATTAGTAAAACAAATGAAGAGATTAGCCTATTAATAAAAAATAAAAAATAAACTTGCATTTCAAATAGAATTAAAAGAAAAAGAAATCTCCGAAATAGATGATATTATTAAAGAAAATAAGCAGTTCATAGAATATATTGAAAATATGAAAATTATTGTAAAAGGAAATAATGGAGAAAGAATAGAATTAAAAAAAGATAATATACTAAATTATGATGAAAATGAAATGTATCTAAAATATAAGAAATCTTTATTAAATCATCAATTGTTTAAGTATAAAGCTGAATATGATAAAGTAATAAAGAAAATAGAAGAAAAAAATACATTGTTTGATATGAAAACAATCTTAGAAAATATGGAAGATAATATCAAAAATCTCAACCTTGATAAAAATGTTGTTGAAAATGTATTAAATAATCTTACAAACCAACGAAATAAAGTAAATAATAAGATTAAGAATTATTTATCTACTAACAATAATTATTTAAACTATTTTTACGATATTATAGATAAATATGCTATTGAATTAGAAATCAAGCAATTCATAAATAAGGATCATAGTATTGTACTTACAAGTAAACTTAAAGGATATAGTGGTAAAATACTAGCTCAATTAGCATTTGTATTTAAATTAGCATATCTTAAAACTATTGAAGAAAAATTTGGAATAAAATTGCCATTTATAATAGATTCACCAAGAACAAGTGAAATGAAAGAAGATGCAGCAATTGATATGATGAATATTTTACAAAGGGATTTTCAAGGATATCAAATAATAGTGGCTTCAGTTTATGATAATTTTGGTGATATAAAGATGAACAAGATAATTCTTGAAACAGGTGTTATAGATTAAAATTAGAAGCAGTAGGAAACAATTCTACTGTCTTTTTTTAGGTACAATTTAGGTACAAAAATACTAAAAAGCCACGGAAAATGACGGTTTATACCAATATAAAAAGGCCCGTATTTAAAGGGTTTAACACAATTTGGTCTCTTCTAACTGAAGAGAGCAGGCCCCCATATGAAGATACATGAGAATAAACTTGTTTATTATGTTCAACTGTATAATATTGAATCTTATAATTCTAACGTGAAAAACTTAATTTTTATTAAGAAAAGGACTTATATAGGTCGGCCTTTTTTCTGACAGTTGAAATTTGTAAATGTTATTATATATTAGTTTTAGAAAGTTTGCAAGTTAGGTTGCGGACGCAGTCTTCCGTATGGTATAATGTTAAAGAAAAAGGAAATGATAAAATGAATAAAAGTCAATATAATTTGTTTGATAAGATAAAATCAAGTACAGAATATGTAATGAATAATAGTAATTATGTAAAAATAAATTATGATAAATTGAATGATTTTATAAAAAAAATAAAATGTGGTGATTTAAAAAATTGGCTTTTATATAATCCTTATAATTTGTTAGATTTAAGTGTTGAAGATATAGTCAATTTTTTATTCATATTTGAAGCAATAGATTATTCATTTTGGGGAAATCCTAAATGTACTATCAAAACAGAAGATGGATTAAAGGATGGTTCAGATGCACTTTTATATGTTATGTTAAAATATATAAAAGAAAATAGTATTATGGATCTAATTAATTTAAGTTTTGATGAATTTAAAAAAATGTTAAAAGGAAATGTAGAAATATTATTCTAGTATAGAAATAGAAACTGAAATTTCGAAAGAGTTTGAAACTAATATCGGAAAAGAATTAAAAAATATGGCAAAAGAAGGCAAATTAGATCCAATTTTAAAAGCTTATTTATTTGCAACTGATAG
>CALVKO010000042.1 GCA_944332725.1 uncultured Bacilli bacterium | reverse complement strand
GATTTTATCTTGCCTTTTTGCGTATAGCAAACTACCACGTGTTTTGACTTTTGCTCTATAACTTTCCTATTATACAAGAGTACCATCACCTCCCGTGATGGTTATATCAGAAATTTTTATAACTGCGCGAACGCCGTAACTGTTCGATGGACTTTTGCTGTCGATGTTGCCATTGACGCGGACGTTGTGAACGAATGACGAATTATATCTATTTCCTAACCAAAAATAATCTTTAATATCTAAGAATGAATCAGCATTTCCAGCTCTTTTATATTGGTCTTCATCTAATAAACCAACTTTTTTTGTTGTTGTTATTTCACTAACATTATTGTATATACCAACATTAAATATTGAATTTTGAATAGTTGCTTGAATACTGCTATCTAAACTATTCCAAAAATAGTCATTTAACCAATTATTTATATAACTATTATTATATGCTTCTTCACTTTCCCATCCTGCACTTGCTGGTGAAATTGATGTTAATGGTTGTTGTGTTATTAGTGTTAATGTATTATCAGATGTATCAAACTCCAATACTCGCCATTGATGGCCACCATACCATAAAAAATTGTTTGCTACTTGTTCATTTGTTCCTGTATAATAATATAAATTCTCATTTGTACTATCTTTTACTAATCCTGTTGTATTATCTGCAGAATATTGTTCTAATAATAATGAAATTAATGATGCTGGAAATTTTGGACATTCTTCATCATCCATTGCAAATTGGCCATTTGAACATAGTGTAAATTTATGATTGTTACTTTCTATTACTAATTCTGTTAATTTAGTTCCATTATATTTAATCTTATCAATTGTGGCATTCCCTAAATTAACCATTGTTGGTACATTATCAACATCCATATCTGTTGTACATATTTTTGTATAACTATTATCTAATTGATATTTTACATCTTCTGTTGCACAATAGTTATTTATTCCCCCTAATATCATTTGGGCTTCAGACCTACCTGCTGATATTCTTGCATCTTCTACCACATCTAATATGATTGGTGTAGCAATAAGTGCTACTATTGCTAAAATAATAATTACTGCTAATAATTCAATTAAAGTAAAAGCATTGTGTCTTTTGGACATATTTATTCTCCTCTCATATAGTAAAGATTATTATCTTTAACTTAAATTAAGTATACATTATTTTTTTATTTTTGTCTAGTACTAAATTCAATTATAAATAATAAAATAAAAAATCCTATATTTTATAAAGGATTTTTCTTAATTTCACTATATTTACGAGGATATTTTTTATTTGTTTCTTTTATTTTTTTAATTTTAATTATTGTTCTATTACTATTTTCAATAGGTAATAAAAATGAATTAATTTCAATTATTTCACTATTTAATTTTAATAAGGCATTAGATGCCTCTTCATTTTTACCTTTCATTGCAATAAAATAACCATTAACTTTTGTAATTGGGATACAATATTCTATTAAAATATTTAAAGGTGCAACAGCACGGGCTACAGTAATATCAAATTTTTTATTATATTCTTCAACTCTTGTATGAACAGTAGTAATATCTTTTAAGTTAAGTTCTTTAATAACTATATTCAAAAAGTTTAATCTTTTATTTAGAGAATCTAATAATGTTACTTTTAAATGTGGATATAATATTTTAATAACCAATCCAGGAAAGCCTGCTCCTGTTCCAACATCACATAATGTTTCATAATTATTTAAATCTATTACTTTGGTAATGGTTAAACTATCATAAAAGTGTTTTAAGTAAACATCTTCTTTATCAGTTATACCTGTTAAATTCATAACTTTATTATATTCAATTAATAATTCATAGTATCTTTCTAATTGTTGTAATTGTAATTCAGTTATATTAATATTTAATTTAGATAGTTCTAGTATAAATTTATCTTGATTCATGATACTCCTTTTTTAAATATACATTTAATATAGCAATATCGGAAGGATTTACGCCACTTATTCTAATAGCTTGACCAATAGAAGTAGGACGAACTTCATTTAATTTTTGACGGGCTTCTGAGGCTAAATTAGGTATATCATTATAATCAATATCTTCTGGTATTTTTTTATTTTCTAAATTAATTAATTTTTGTGCTTCTTTAGTAGCTTTATTAATATAACCTTCATATTTAATGTTTAATTCTACTTGTTCTATTATATCTGAATCATAATCAAAGGTATAATTCATTTTAGATAAAGTTATTTCTGGTCTTCTTAATAAGTCATATAAACTTATACCATCTTTTAAAGGTGTACTACCTAAACTAATCAATAAATCATTGGAAGTTGGCGTAATTTTAACACTTTTTAATTTATCTTTTAATTCTGCAATTTTATTTATTTTATCTATTAATTTATTATGTCTTTCTTCATCAATTAAACCAACTTGGTATCCATATTCTCTTAATCTTAAATCAGCATTATCATGTCTTAATAATAAACGATATTCGGCACGAGAAGTTAATAATCTATACGGATCTCTTACTCCTTTAGTAACTAAATCATCAATTAATACACCTATATATGCCTCATTTCTTTTTAAAATTAATGGTTCTTTATTTTCTAGTTTTAAACTTGCATTTATACCAGCCATTAATCCTTGACAAGCTGCTTCTTCATAACCACTTGTACCATTTATTTGACCAGCTGTATATAAGTTTTCAATTACTTTTGTTTCTAATGATCTTTTTATTTGAGTAGGATATATGGCATCATATTCGATAGCATAGGCATATTTATTAATAACTGCATTCTCCAATCCTGGTAGGCTATGTACCATTTGTTCTTGAACATATGCAGGCATACTTGTTGAAAAACCTTGTAAATATATATCATCATAATATAAACTTTCTGGTTCTAAAAATAATTGATGTCTTTCTTTATCTTTAAATCTAACTATTTTATCTTCAATTGAAGGGCAATATCTTGGACCAATTCCAGTTATATCATCTAATCCACCATACATACTTGATTTATTTAAGTTATCTAAAATTATTTTATGGGTTAGGGGAGTTGTATAGATTAAATGACAAGGTATTTGTTCTTCTATTTTATATTGAGGTTCATTATCAAAACTAAAAGTATGATATACTGAATCACCATTTTCGATTTGAGTTTTAGAAAAATCAATACTATCTTTAGCTATTCTTTGCGGAGTACCTGTTTTGAGTCTTATTATTTTAAAACCATATTTTTTTAAATTATCACTTAAATAATTACTTGGTTTTTCACCATGTGGACCTTCTCTTGTTCTTGTATCACCAATTAAAATATCAGATTTTAAATAAGTACCAGTAGTTAAAATAACTATTTTAGATGTTATTTTTTCACCATTTTCAGTTACAACACCAACTACCTTACCATCTTCAATTATTAAATCTTCAATTATTGCTTCTTTTAAAGTTAAATTAGGTGTTTCATTTAATAGTTTTAACATTTGCTGTGGATAAGTTATTTTATCGGCTTGAGCACGTAAAGCCCTTACAGCCGGACCTTTAGCAAAGTTTAACATTTTGATTTGTAATAAACTTTGATCAGCTATTTTTCCCATTGCTCCACCTAAAGCATCGATTTCTCTTACGACAATACCTTTAGCCGAACCACCTATTGAAGGATTACAAGGCATAGTCGCAATATTATTAATTCTACCAGTTACTAATAATGTTTTATGATTTTTATTAGCACATGCTAAAGCGGCTTCACAACCGGCATGTCCACCTCCAACAACGATTACTTCATATTCCATTTTAACACCTACTTTCCTAAACAAAATTGACTAAATAATTGGTCAATTAATTCTTCTTCATATGTAACACCAATTATACTTCCTAATAAATTCCAAACATTTTTTAAATCTATCTCTAACATGTCTATAGGCAAATTATTACCTATACCCATTTTAATATCAGTAATTGCATTAAGTGATTGTTTTAATAAAGATATAGATCTTGCATTAGTTAGATAAGTTAAATCAGAAGTTTCTATTTTATCTAAATTAAAAATAGATTTAATTTTATTTTTTAGTTCATCGATACCTTCATTATTTAAAGCACTAATATAAATTAATTTAGTTTCATCTAATTTACTTATATCTAGTTTATTTTCTAAATCATTTTTATTGATAACTATTAAATAATTTTTATTTTTAATCTTATCTAATAATTCTAAATCTTCACTATTCAATTCTTCATTATTATTAAGTAATAATAATACCAAATCAGAATTATTCATTAAATCAATACTTTTATTAACACCAATACTTTCTACTACATCACTAGTTTCCCTAATACCTGCCGTATCAATCAAATTAACTATTATGCCATCAATACTTATTGTACCTTCAACACAATCACGAGTAGTACCAGCGATATCAGTTACAATAGCCTTATTATCCTCTAATAAACAGTTTAATAGACTACTTTTACCAACATTTGGTCTACCTATTAAGGCAACATTAATTCCTTCTTTAATAATTTTACCATTTTCACTTTTATTAAGAATTGTTTTTATTTTATCTTCAATATCAGATATTCTATCACCTAACATTTTAGTAGTCATTTCTTCGATATCCTCATATTCTGGATAATCAATATTAACTTCAATATTGGCTAATATTTCAATAATAGATTGTCTTAAATCTTTAATTAATTGTGACGTGCTACCATTTACTTGATTGATAGCTAAATTACGTGATATTTCTGTTTTAGAATTAATTAAATCCATAACACCTTCTGCTTCTATTAAATCGATTCTGCCATTTAAAAAAGCGCGTTTTGTAAATTCACCTGGTTCAGCTAATCTACATCCATTAGTTAATAATAGTTCTAAAACTTTATTAGTTGTAGCTATACCTCCATGGCAATTTATTTCAACTATATCTTCTTTTGTAAAAGTTTTAGGTGCTTTCATTACAGATATTAAAACTTCATCGATTACTTTATCATTTTCTATTATATAATCATAATTAATGGTATGAGTTGCTACTTTATCTAATTTTTTAAACTTAGTTATTTTATTCACAATACTTATTGCTTCATTACCACTTACTCTTATTATTGATATAGCACCAACACCTAAGGCTGTGGATATAGCTACTATTGTATCTTCCATATAATCACTTCTTTCTAAATTTACTTTTATTTAAATAATATTATCTCTAACAAATAATCTGAAATATTAAATTACTTTTTTTAAACAAAAATAACATAATTATATTGTAACTTTTTCAAATTCTTTCATATATTCTAATATACAATTTATAGCATCTTTACTAGATATATCTAACCAATTTACTTTTATATTATCTAAATTAGATGTAAAACGTTTATTATTAAATATTTGGTTTAGCATATTATAAATATTTTCAAAATTGTTTGCTTTTAACGTAATATCATTAAAAATAAGTGTAGTAAGATATTTTTCTAATTTTATTTAAATTACCATATTTAATTAAATAATAAAAATCAAAGATATCTTTATATCTTGTAGATGTATAAGCGAATTTCAACAATAATTTTAACTTTTCTGCAAAAATTTGTTCTTTTGAATTAATAAATAATGTAACACTTTCATTTATAACATTTAAATCAAAACAATATTCTTCTTGTTCAATATCAAAATTTTTATGAACACCAATATCAAGTTTAGAATCAATTCTATAATTATTACTGTCAATAAGTGTAATATATACTCTTTTTCCAGAGTAATCCTGATGATGTAATTCTTCAATATCATTATTTATCAAAATCTTTATATTGTCATTTACTTCATTTAACTTTTCAATAAAATCTTTTATTGAATAATCATCTAAAGAATATTTTATAAAATCAAAATCTATATCACGAGTAGCACGACGTTTGTTTTTAGAAATATTATGCATAACTACGCCACCTTTGATAGTTACATTACGATTTAATGAACTTTTGGATATTTTAAAAAGTATTATATCTTGTGATACTTTGGCAATCGCATCAGCTAATTCATATCCTAAAGAAACATATGAATTTACCATATAACCAATATCCATCAAAACACCTCATCTTGTATTATCGATATTATTTTTTCACCATTTGGATAAATATCAATGTATTCTTGTAACTTATAAATATCTAAACTATCTTTTATTTTTCTATAATTATTAATTATTTCTTTATAATAGTCATAAGGAGTAGAATTCTTATTTTTAACAAGTTCTACTAACATCCTTTCTTTATCATAAATATTTATTTTTATGCCTTCATATTCTATACTTGTTTTACCTAATTTAAAATAATTAGAGGTAGAATATGATTGAACAATATGTTCGTCATTAAATCTGCTTGATGTTCGATCAGTAGTCATAAAAATCTTTTTAGGAACAACATCTGTTAAATTATGATAATAATATGCACTATCACCTGAAATAATAGCATTAGGATATTTATGTACAAATATATCTAAATAATGATTATTTTTTTTATTTGAATAAATACCAACTTCTATTTTATATATAGTTCCTTCTTTTACCGCTTTTTGGATTTGATAATCTGATCCATATTTTTCTTTTAATTCTTTATGAGTATATATCATTTCCTTCACCAAAATTAATTTTAAACTAAAAATACACACAAGTCAATACCAGTGTGTATTTTTAGTTTAATTTTTTTTATTTTTTAAACCTACATATTTATACCATTCTTTAGGACTTTTAAATACTTCTAAAGAACAATATTTATCAACAAAACAAATTAACCAACTTTCATAATAAAGTGGGGGAATAAAATTTAAAGGAAACATATGTCTTTTAATTATATTAGCAACTTTTTTATCAACTAATTCTGGAAATAATTTTTTAGAATTTTCTAAAGCTTCACTAGCGTGGACAAATCCGTGTGATTTTCTTAACGGTAACTTTTCATTATTTAGTTGCCAATCCTTATAATAGAAATCGTGTAATAGCCCTCCAATAGCTGCCGCTTTATAATCTAGTTTTAATTTCTTGGCTAAATGGTAAGATTTTACCGAAACCATTAAACTATGCCCATAAACAGAACGATGTTCGTGATGATTAAATGTTTTTCTTCTAATAAATTCTTCATTAGTAATTATTGGATTAATTATACGCAAATATTCATCATCTAACTCATCTAATATTTTACTTGGCAATTGTTCAGACATAATTTTTCTCCTTTCACCTAAAATATTATAAAATAAGTTTAAATAATAATCAAGATAAAATATTAGTATTTAATTTTAAATATTTATTTTAATGCTCGTTGGACCATTTTTTGTATTTTCATTGGACCACTTTTTAAATTATTATTGGACTAAAAAAAAAGACAATTAGTCTTTAATTTTTATAACTGTATATCTATTAGGCGTTTCACCATAACTAACAGATTCTAATCCTTCAAATTCTGCCACAATAGCATGAACTTGCCTTCTTTCATAAGAATTCATTGGATCTAATTTAACTTCAACTTTAGTTTTCAATACTTCTTTACATATTTTTTTAACTTCATATTCTAAATTTTTTAATTTTTTAGCTTTATAATTACTTACATCAACTATGATTCTTAAATTAAATTGATTTAATTCTTTAAATGATTGTCTTAAAACTAATTGAATAGCATTTAATGTTTTACCATCTTTACCAATTAAAATATTATTGTTGTCACTTACTAATATAATATTAATATTATTTTCTTCAATTCTTATTTCAGAATTAATTTCTAAATTCATATTTTTACTTAATTCTTTAATAAATTTTTTTAATTCATTAATTATTTCTTCTTTAGTAATTGCTTCTAATTGATATTTTTTACCTTTAAATAAACCACTTTCTAATTCTTTTGATACTATATAAGCATCTTTTAATTCATTGTTACATTGTTCTTTTAATGACTCAATATTTTTACCTTCATATTTATGCAATGTGATCATTTTTCCTTCTCCTTTTAACTAATAAATTTTGTACTATTGTAAAACTACTATTAACTATCCAATATAGAGCAATACCAGTAGGTATTGTGAATGATGCGATTGAAATCATTACAATACTTATATTCATCATCATTTTCATTTGATTAGCTTGCTCACCAGATGGATTCATTGAAGTATTTAATTTAAATGAGAAATAAGTAGCAGCAATAACTAATGCACTAAATATTAAATAATAAAATTGACCATTAGATAAGGCATTAAGCGGCGTTAAACCTAAGTTTATACCATAGAAATTTTCTTCTAAAACAACAGGTAATCTATATAAAGCTTCATAAAAAGCAAAGAATAATGGAATTTGGATTAAAGCAAATAAACAACCTGACATCGGATTAATGTTATAATCTTTATATATTTTCATCATTTCTTGTGCCTTTAACATTTGAGATTGTTGATCATTTTTATTTTTATATTTTAATTCTAATTTATCTAATTTAGATTTTGCAGCGTTTAAATTTTCAGATTGCATAGCTGTTTTTTGTGTTAATGGGAATAATACTAATCTAATTAATATAGTAACTAAGATAATAGCCCAACCATAATTTTTAGTAAATGTTCCTATTTGAATAATTAACCACGCTAATGTTTTAACGAATAGAGTAGTCCATAAACCTTCATTTTCAGCAAAAACTTGAAATTCATTACAATATGCTACATCTGAAATATCAAATGTACTATTTAATTCTTCTATTTTTTTATCATATTCCTCTTGTGTAATACTATTATTATTTAATTGTTCATCCAATTTTAATTTATTTTGTTCTTTTAGTTTATTAAACTCTTCTTCTGTTGCTTCAGTTTTACACAAAATATTTTCCACAACTCTTTGACCGGTTGATTCAATTACAACAGGTTGTTTATCATAAGTTTTATATTTAGTACATCCTGTTAATAATAAAATAGCAGTTAAAATTAATATAATTTTTTTATTCATCTTTATCTCCTTTAATTAAATTATTTCTTGATAATACTTCTAATAAATTTTGTTCCATTTCATTATAAGATTTATTTAAAATATTACTACCTACTATTATAATACAATTAAAGCCATTTTGGTAGTCTTTTTTAGCAACAATATGCCTTAATTGTCTTTTTACCTTATTTCTTGTAACTGCTTTACCAACTTTTTTACCGACAGAAAATCCAAAACGATAATTTTTTTCTTTATTTCTTTCTATATATAGTATATAGTCCTTATATTTATATGGTTTATTATTCTTTATTATTCTTTGAAAATCTATATTTGATTTAACAATATGTTCTTTATTCATATAATCACTCCTGCATTAAGAAAACACCACTGTGTATCAGTGGTGTATTAATGAGCTAAAACTTTACGTCCTTTTTTACGACGATTACTTACTACCTTAGTTTTAACACGTGCTAAAAAACCCATTTTTTTACTTCTTTTTCTATTATTTGGTTGATAAGTTCTTTTCATTATAATCCACCTCCAAAATTTCGTTTTTTTGATTGCTTTATTAATTATATAGATAAAAGTTAATTTTGTCAAATATTTTTATTTATTTTCAGTAAAATAGAATAAATTTTCTTCGCAATGATTTCTTGTTATAATTATTATAAGGTAGTGTGATATAAATGAGA
>CALVKO010000041.1 GCA_944332725.1 uncultured Bacilli bacterium | reverse complement strand
CCATATATTAATCATCCTTTAAATGTTGCATATATTCTTGCAGATATGCACGCAGACAGAGATACAATATGTGCTGGACTTTTGCATGATGTGTTAGAAGATACTGAAATTACAAAAGAAGATATTGCTCATGACTTTAATCAAAACGTTGCTAATTTAGTGGATGGTGTAACTAAGCTTTCAAAAATGAATTTTTCTTCTAAACAAGATCAAAATTTAGCAAATACTAGAAAAATTATTACTGGTATTACTGAAGATGTTAGAATAATAATTATTAAATTAGCAGATAGACTTCATAATATGAGAACTTTGCAATTTAAAAGTGAATTTAAACAAAAAGAAAATGCACTTGAAACTATGGAAATTTTTGTTCCTTTAGCTTACTATATTGGGGCATATAGAATTAAATCTGAATTAGAAGATTTATCTTTACGATATTTAAAACCAGATATGTATAAAAAAATTGAAGAAAGAAAGTTAAAAATAGAAGAAGATAGTAATAGTTGTTTACAAGAGATGTTGTTAAAAATTCAAGCAATGTTAAACGATAAAAATATTCCTAATGAAATTAAAGTAAGAACAAAAAATATTTATGGTATATATAAAAGATTAAGTGAAGGACAAAAATTAGCAGATATACATGATTTGTTAGCATTGAAAATTATGGTAGATGAAGTGGCTAATTGTTATTTTGCTTTAGGTATGATTCATGAGGAATATCATCCAATAAATAATAAATTTAAAGATTATATATGTAATCCTAAAACTAATATGTATCGTTCATTACATACAACTGTTTTTGGCCCAGATGATAGATTAGTTCAAACACAAATAAGAACTTTTGCAATGGATAAAGTGGCTTCATTTGGATTAACAGCATATTGGGATGTAGAAAAAGGAAACGCAAGGGATGTTATGCAAGAAGATTTAAAAAGTAAATTTCAATTTTTTAAATCTTTAACAGAAATTAATTCAATGTTTGGTGATAATCAACAATTTGTAAATCAAGTAAAATGTGAACTTTTTTCTGATAAAGTTTATGTATATACAACCAGTGGAGAAACAATTGAATTGCCTAAAGGAGCAACTCCTATAGATTTTGCTTATAAAATACATACTGATATTGGAAATACAATGGTTGGTGTATTTGTAAATGAGGAATATGTACCTATTGATTATGTCTTGAAAAATAAAGATAGAGTGAGAATTGTAACCGATGATTTATCTTATGGACCAAGAGAGGATTGGATAGAAAAGGCACAAACAAGTCATGCAAAAAGAAAGATAAAAGAGTTTAATAGTAAGTAATATTCATACAGTAAAAGGAGGAGATAATATGAATAATAAAAAAAATAAGGTAAAAATAGGAATAATATCACCTGCTAATTCTATAACTGGTGAGAAAAGCAAAAAAATGTTTAACGAAGGAGTAAAAAAATTAGAAGAAGTTGGATTTGACGTTATAGTAGGTAAAAATGTATTTTCTAATACATACAATGGATATTGTGGTTCAATAGAGGAAAAAATAAATGACTTATATGATATAGCTTCAAAAGCTAAGTATATAATATGTTCAACTGGTGGAATAAATTCAAATGTTTTACTAAGTAATATTGATTATAAAAAAATTGAAAATAATATCTTTATAGGTAATAGCAATCCAACCTTGTTATTCAATGCCTTTTATGAAGAAGCAAAAATAACATCTTATATAGGGCCAAATGTAAAGTCATTAGGTAAAATGAATAATAGTTTTTCGTTAGATTGTTTGAAAGAAAAATTGATAGAAGATAACAAAACAATTAAAACAGAAAAAGAAATAATCATAATTAAAAAAGGTAATGCTAAAGGGATTGCAATAGGAGGTAATATACAATCATTAAGAAGAATTTTAGGTACAAAGTATTTTCCTAAATTAAAAGATTATATATTATATATTGAAGCTTCCCCTGATGAAACTAATATGACTGAATATGAAAGTATAATTTCTCAATTAGAACAAGCAAATATATTAAAATATGCAAAAGGTATAATTCTTGGGTATTATGATGATAATATAAAATTTTACAAACAAATATATAATAGATATAATGTGCCAATTGTTGTTTGTAATAATTTAGGTCATAATATAAACAATAATATGCTTCCGATAGGAAAAGAAATAATTATAAATAATGATAAAATTATGGAAGTATAGATTAATTTATTATTGTTAGTTTAATAATGTTTAAACTTTATTAAAGTGAGGTGAAATGTGATAATGAATATTTGTAGTAAGGAATTTGTAAACAAAAATAATATAAAAATAAGCTGTATAAATAAAGTAATAGAACTAAAGTTTAGTGATTCAATAATTTTTGATAGAGAAGAACTTATATTTTGGTTGGAGAGATTTGTACCAGGTGTAAGAATTTCAACAAGTAATAGTATTGATTATACAATATTGATTAATAAAAGTAATACCAATCATATTAAATATGATAACAGTAAGACTATAATATCTGGTGTTTTTAAATATGACCTTGAATCATCTATAGCTAAATATACCTCTCAACTATTTGCTAAGTTGCTAATTGACGATGGATATTTTTTAATACCTGGGGCATGTGTTGCTAAAAATAATACATCATTGATAATAGTTGGTGATTTTTGGCAGGGAAAAACCAGTGTAGCATTGTCTTTATTTGACAATTTTAATTATGATATAATATCCGATAATTATATTATTATAAAAAACGATAAAGTAATATGTGGAACAAAACATATATCAATACGAAAAGAAAATACAAAATTAGTAAACAAGATTAACAAAAAATATTTGTTATATAAGAATAATAGATTATTCTATGATAGTGAAAACTCTAAAAATCAGTATAATATTGGAAGTATTGTAACTTGCCATATAAATAATGGAGATAATAATATACACGTTGTGTCTAAAGAAGAAAGTCAGTGGTTTTTATATGGTAAATTTTCTAGATTATATAATGGAGAAGGTATATTATTTAATGGCAGTATTCCTAGCCCTATATTCAATAATCAAACTATATCGCAAAGTATATTAAATGAAGTTAATAACTTATTGGATAAAATTAGTTTGTATTATTTGTCAAGTTCTATGGATAATATTAGTAAATATATTAATAATAAAATACTTGTGAATAGTATAGAGTATAATTTTGCAATTAAATTAACGACCAATTGTCCAGGAAATTGCACTTGTTGTAAAAATAGACAAGATAATTTTAAAATTAAGGATACTGAAAAGAAAGCTTTTAATTTAGAAACTTTTAATAAAATATGCAAGTGTATTAAAAAGATTGGAGGTAGTTACATTTGTTTAAGTGGTGGAGAGCCAACTATTATATCTAATTTAACTGATTATATTAAATTAGCATCTAATCAAGGGCTTAATGTAAGATTAAATACTAATGGTTGGGGAATAACAGAAGAAAAATTTAATGAATGGATAAAGGCAGGGTTAGGACAAGTAGTTTTATCTATATATAGTTTAGATAGAACGATAACTGGGTTGGCTAGAGGTAATCCTTATATATATGATAGGGTAATAAAAGCTGCTGATATAATAAAAAAAGTTAAAGAAACAAATGATTTTGTATTCATAGTACAAAGTGTAATAGAAAAAGATAATTATTTAGAAATTGCAGAAATATTTAATTTTGCAATGGAACATGATGCTGATATGTATTGGCCATCATATTTAGAAGATGCTATTAATTTAGAAAATATACGGTTAACCGAGAAAAATATTAAAAAATTTAAAAGTGAAGTAATACCTAAAATGGAAATGTATATTAATAATTATGATAAATATAAAGGTATCAAAAAAAAGATAATATTAGACATTCGTAAAATATATAACAAAGAATATAAAAATTATATATATCATGATTCTAATATTACTTGTCCGTGGTTAGGAAAACATTTTACATTTTATCCGAATGGTATTGTTGATCCTTGCCCTGGTCATGAATATTTTAAAAGCAAATATCAATGGCACATAGATTATGAAAATATTGAAGATTTTTTTACAAAAGATAATTTAGAAAAGAGTATGCTTGTTCAATATGAATATTGTAAGTATTGTCCACAAGGCGAACATAAATCAATATGTTTATCAGAATTATTAAAACATGAACATTCAAGAAAGGAAAATAAAAATGAATAAGTGTATTATAAAGATAGGATTAACTCCTTCAAATGCTCCATTTAGAATTTCTAATTTAAGAACTTTTATATATGCTTATGGTATACTTTTAAATCATTATAACAATGGAAATAATTGTAAATTGATATTTCAAATAGAAGATACCAATCCCAATAAGAGATTACATACAGATAATCAAATTATAGATTTTTATAGAAAAATTGGTATTCTTAATGATAATATCGATATCGAATATACTAAACAAAAAGATAATACTGATTTGTGTGAATACTATTATCATATATTATTAAATCAAGGATACATTATTGTAGCAGATAATGGAGTTAGCTATTTTAATATTAAAAAATACATAAATAAATTTGGTCAATATATTAATATTAGTGATTTAATTAAAAGTAATGTGGTATTTGATGCAAATAATTTAACAGAAAATAATATGTTTGCAATTAGAAGAAGTGATGGTAGTTATTTATATCATTTTGCTTCTTGCATAGATAATATTAGTTTAGGCTTAACTCATATTATTAGAGGCAATAATAAATTGACGTCATCTGCATTTCAAACAATGATATGTAGGAGTTTAAATATAAAGATACCTAAATTTATACACTTGCCATTATTACTTGAAAAAAATGAAGATCACAGAAGAAACGTATATGAGTTATTAAATGAAGGATATGACTTTCAACCACTTGCTAGTTATTTGATTAGCTCTGGTTATGGTGATTCTAATATGATTTACTATTCATATAATGATTTCGCTAAAAACTTAGATATGTCTAAATTTCATATTAAAGATGGGAATTTTGATCGAAATATTTTAAGGAAAAATAGTATTAGATATTTTAATAATGTCTCATATGATGATTATTGTAACAATATTGTTACTACAGCAATCTTAAGAAATGAAGAAGTGCCTCTGGATTTACTACCTATATTTTATGAAGATAAACTTAGTTATTATCAAATAAAAAAACATTTAAGTTTATTAAATTCTAATGAATATGAAAGTATAAGTTGTGAGGAGAAACAAATTGTTGATAAAATAATACCTTTATTAGAAAATCATTTGAGTATACCAGAAATAATGAACAATTTAAATACTATTAGTAGTAAAAATATATATGAAATGATTCAATGGATTTTTACTGGTCACAAAGTAGGAACTTCTTGTAATGTTTTAATGAATATATATAATAGTAATTATAAAAGAAATGTTTTATTAAAGAAAGAAAGGAAAAAAAATGAAAAAAATACTAATGGGGGTATGTAATTTAGGAAATGGACATATTAATAGAGAAAAATTATTGATTAAATTATTTGATGATTTAGGATATAAAATTTGTATTGTTACAGCTAATATTAATGATTTTTGTGGAGAAGAATATAAAAATATGAAGATTATTTACTGTCCAGTTCCTTGGATTGCAACAAATAATAAAGGAATAAATTTTAAAGAATGTTTAAAAAAATATGATGGTCAAGACTATTATAAAACATTTTTGAATATGTCGATTGAAGTTGAAGAGTACTTTCGTGGCATTCCTAATATAGTTGTTACAGATTATGAACCTAATGTAGCTAAATATGCATATGCTAGAAATATAAAATTAATCAATTTAGAACAACAATCTAAATATTTATATTTAGATAATGTGAATATAAATGATATATCATTAGAAGAAGAAAAAAGTAGACTATTATATTTTTTTCCTAAAAGTGATCTTAAAATAATATCTTCTTTTTTTCCATTTGAAAATAAAATAAAAGATAACTATATATGTGTTCCTCCAATTATTGATAAGGAAAAATTATTAAAAAATGAAGGAAATTTTGTATTAGTTTATTGTTCGCCTTATGGGGACAAAGATTATTATTGGTTATTTGAAAAAATTATGGAAATGATTAGTAGAATTAAAAATTTGGATTTTATAGTTTATTCTAATTATTCTTTTGATAAATATAAAAATGATAATATTAGAATATTTAAATTTAACGATAATTTTAAGAATGACTTATCTAAATGTAAATTTGTTATATCTACATCAGGTCACCAGTTAATATCTGAATGTATTTATTTAGATAAACCTATGTTGTTAACAAATTTTAATACATATGAACAAAATTATAATAAAAAGCAAGTGTTACATTATAATTTAGGGAAAGAAATAACAAATTTTAATGAAAAAGATATTTATTCATTTATAGAAGATTTAGATAAGTATAAAAATAATATTATTGAATATAAGAATAAATATTATGGTACTGATTGGAAGGATTCTATTGCTAATAAAATAAATGAGATGATTAATAATGATTAGTATTAGTAAAAATAATTTATCTTATAAATGTGATTGTCATGTAATAGAGAAAAATAATATTGTTGTTTTTAATGATATAAATATTGATAAAAATGCTTTTTATACTATCATTACATTAGATAAAAACAATAAAACAGTTACCTTTATTCAAGATGATTTAGGGGATATAAAGCAATATTATTATGCATCTATAAATGATGAAATACTTATCGATACAAGCATTAAGAATATTATAAATAAAATGGAAACAAGACAATTTAATGACGAATCATTATATTATTTTTTAAGTTGTGGTTTTATTCCTAATGAAAATACATTAGTTAAAAATATCAATAAAGTAGTTCCTGGTTATGTTAATATATATAATATTGATAATAATACTATCATACTTAACAATATAAAATTAGATAATTGTAATGAAAAGTTTTATGAACATAAATATAAAAATATTTTATTAAACAATATGAATAAATATGTAAAGAAAGATATGAATGTTGGATTTGCAATTTCTAGTGGTTTTGATTCTAATTTATTAATATCTTTATATAATAGGAATGTTAAAAATAATAATTCATATTTTTGTATAGGTGGAAATAGTGGTGTTAATGAAATTCCTGAAGTTAAAAAAATATTAAAAAATTATAATTATAGTGATTTTAATTATGGCTTTGTAGATAAAAATACTTTTAACAATTATCATAAAATAGTTTACATGTATGAAGGATTATTTTATGAAAGAGGAATATTTTTACAATACCAATTATATGAGTTATTAAAATATAAAAATATAAATATAATATTGGGCGAAGGAGCAGATCAAGTTTTACATATTAATAGTGTATTAAATAATGATATTAAATGTAATATCAAAAAGAAGGGATATAGTTTATATAAAAATTGCCCAAAAGAAATTTTAAATTATTTAGTATTGAAAAAAAGCTCTTTATTATTATCTTATACAAAAAATAATATTATTTATCCATATTTATATAAAAATTTCAGAAATTATAATTATAGCTTTAATAATTTATATGGTTATGATAAAAACAAACATAAAAAATTAGTAAAAAATGAAGTTGAAACTAATATTTCAAAAATATTAAATAAAACGGGCGGAGCAACTGATCAAGAATCTTTATTTTCTAGTAGAGAAGAATTGAATGATATTAAAGATATAGCCTTAACTTCTCACTTTTCTAATATTGTTTGTGAACACAATACAACAGAATTATCATTAGATATAGATTATATATTAAAAATCATTTATTTATTAATTTTTGAGAAAATATTTATGATAGATAATAAGTATATAGATAATAGTGATTTATTAGAAAATGTAAATATTCAAGAATTTATTATTGATAGCTTAAGTATTAATAAATAAAAATTTAATTTGGTGATTGGAGTTGGTTATATGAAAATAGCAGTAGTTGGAGCTGGTTATGTTGGATTATCTTTAGCAACATTGCTAAGTCAAGAAAACGAGGTTATTGTATTAGATATAGATAATGATAAAATAAAAATGATTAATAATAGGATTTCACCAATAAAAGACAAATATATTGAAAACTATTTTAATAAAAATAAGCTCAATTTAAGCGCTACATTAAATTATATAGATGCATTTTCTGAAGCGGAGTTTATTATTATTAGCACTCCTACTAATTATGATGATAAAAAAAGATTTTTTGATACAAAATCGATAGAAGATATTGTATTGAAAGTAATAAGTATGAACATAAATCCAACAATTATAATTAAGTCAACTGTACCTATTGGTTTTACTGAAAGTATAAAAAGAAAGTATGATATAAATAATGTTATTTTTTCACCAGAATTTTTGCGGGAAGGACACGCTTTATATGACAATTTAAATCCAACAAGAATAATTGTAGGCGAAAAAAGCAAAAAGGCAGAACAATTTGGAAATTTATTAAAAAAAATAACATTAAAAAAAGATGTTGTTATTAAATATATGAGTAATACAGAAGCTGAGGCGGTAAAATTATTCTCAAATACATATTTAGCATTAAGAATAGCTTTTTTTAATGAATTGGACACTTATTCAGAGGTATATGATTTAAATACAAGAGATATAATTGATGGTTTATGTCTTGATTCAAGAATTGGTAATTATTATAATAATCCTTCTTTTGGATATGGGGGATATTGCTTACCTAAAGATACAAAACAATTGCAAAATAACTTTAAAGGTATACCAGAAAATTTAATTAGTGCAGTAGTAGCTAGTAATATTACTCGAAAGAAACATATTGCTCAGATGATAGTTGATAAGCATCCTAAAGTTGTAGGTATTTATAAATTAGATATGAAATATGGTTCAGATAACTATAGAAGTAGTGCAGTTATAGATATAATAAAAATCATAAAACACAAAAGAATAAAAATTGTTATTTTTGATTCTAAAGTTAACAATGATACATTTCTTGATTGTGATATTATTAATAATATAAATGAATTTAAAAGAAAAGCTGATATCATAGTAGCAAATAGAATAGATAAAGAGTTACAGGATGTACAGGAAAAAGTTTATTCTAGAGATATTTTTAATAATAATTAGAAAAATTATTTATTAAATATAAATATTAATGTTATTAGTCTTTGGTTAAAATTTAAAAATATATTAAAATATTTTTGATTAATTTGTGATTTTTAATAATTTTTTTAATAAAATGTCAACTTAAAAGTTGTGCAACTATGATAGGTAATATATTTGTTTTTTATTTCTTTCTAATTGTGTAAATGTCAATTTTTTTGTATGTTTTCAGTAGAAAGTTTTATTAGGGGTGATAAAATTCAAAAGTAGTTTTTAACAAATGTTATTAATTACTTTTTGTATTCAAAATCATTATGAATTTATGACATATTTATATTTAATCAAGTTTTTGTCATCACATTTGAAAATAATCAATATATAGAAGATAATTCTAAGACAATCTTATTAGAGTTTGGATTTTTTAGAACAAGATTATGTAAATATTTATTTGAAAAATGCAGAAAGAATTGCTACTTTTTAAACGGAAAAATTTATTAAAGAATGATTAGTATTATATAATGTTGAACTACAAAATATTTATTAATATTAAAACAGTTTTTTGATGTTATTAAATAAGAAAAGAAAAAGATTTGCAAGAAAGTAAAATGTAA
>CALVKO010000040.1 GCA_944332725.1 uncultured Bacilli bacterium | reverse complement strand
TATTTTGAATAAAGAAAATAATAATAGAGGATTTATTGAATTTATGAGTTCTGATTTATATATCGAACTAGATGAAAAAAATAAACCTTTAGAATTTAATAATCCACAACAAAGAACTGCTGAAAAAATAATCGAAAATTTTATGTTGCTAGCAAATAAAACTGTTGCTGCTAATTACTCTTGGCTACCTTTTATATACCGTATTCATGAAATTCCAGACAAAGATACTGTTATAAATATTTTAGAATTTTTAAGAAAATTAGGTTATAAAATTCCAGTTATTAAAAATGTTGAAAATCCTAAATGTTTACAAGGCATTCTTAAAAAATTATCTGAAGATAAAGATTTTAAAATTCTTTCTAATTTTATTTTAAGAGGTATGAAAAAAGCAAGATATTCAAATGAAAATTTAGGTCATTTTGCTTTAGCCTACGAATTTTATACTCATTTTACTTCTCCAATTAGAAGATTATGTGATTTAATGATTCATATATTAATTGATAAATATGAAGAAAACAACTTTGTTATTAATGAAGAAATAGAACAACTAGAACAAATTTTATCTGAAGTTAGCATCCAGGCATCTTATAAAGAAAGAAAAGCAATTGAAGCAGAAGACGAAGCAAATATGATGAAAATGGCTGAATATATGGAAGGACATATCAATGAATATTTCAATGGCAAAATAATTAATATTACTTCTAGTGGAGTAATTGTCGAAACTAATAACATAATAGGCCATGTTAATTTTTCTGACATAAAAGGAGATTTTTATGTATTTAATCCTGAATTATTTATATTAACTGGAAAAAGAAATAAAAAAACATTAAGAATAGGTGATTACATTAGATTAAAAGTATTAAATGCTTCTAAAGAATTTAGAACCATTGATTTTGAAATAAGTGAAAAATTAGAAAAACAAAAAGTATTAAAAAAACGTTGAAATTAATCAACGTTTTTAGCTGCTGGAACTTGTTGAGTAATACAATGAATATTACCGCCACCTAACAAAATTTCACGAGCAGGAATTGCTTCAATTACTCTATCTGGATATAACTGTTTTAATAATTCCACTGCTTTTTGATCGTTAGGATCATTAAATGTAGGAACAGCAACAAATCCATTACCTGTGTAGTAATTTACATAAGAAGCTGCTAATCTATCTCCTTCTTTTCTAGGTAAAGTTCCTGCAATTGCATCAACTCCAACACTTTCACCTTTAGTAATTAAAACTGGTTTAGGTGTATACATTTTATGTATTTCTAATTTTCTTCCTTTAGCATCAGTTTCATTACTTAAATAGTCATAAGCTGCCTTACTAATAGCGTATTGTGGATCTGTTTCATCGTCTGTCCAAGCAAGTACAACTACACCTGGTTTGACAAAATTACAAATATTATCAACATGTCCATTAGTTTCATCGTTATAAATACCATTTGGTATCCATAAAACTTTAGAACAATTTAAATAATCACATAACACTTTTTCAATTTCTTCTTTAGAAAGATTACTATTTCTACCTTCAGATAATAAACATTCTTCAGTAGTAATAACAGTTCCTTCACCATCAACATGAATAGAACCACCCTCTAAAATAAAATCATCTAAACGATATCTATCAACTTGTTCTAATTCACTCATTTTCATTGCAACTTTATCATCTTGATCCCAAGGAAAATATAATCCATCAACTAATCCGCCCCAAGCATTGAATTTCCAGTCAATAGCTCTTTTATTTCCTTTATCATCAATTACAAAAGTTGCTCCGCAATCACGCATCCATGAGTCATCATTACTCATTTCAACAACTTTTACATAATCAGCTAACATATTTCTAGCATTATCATATTGTCCACGTGATACGCACATTGTAATTGGTTCATATTTACCAATTACATTAGCAACATGTGCAAAAACATGTTGTGCTGGTTTTCCTCCTAATCTCCAGTTATCTGGTCTTTCAGGCCAAATCATATAAGTTCCAGAATGCTTTTCAAATTCACCTGGCATTCTAAAACCATCATTCTTTGGAATAGTATTTAATTTTTTCAAAATTAACCCTCTTTCTTTACTCTAAATGCTAAAATTTCTTGAATTATAAATGATACAACAACACCAATAATTAATGGTAAATTTGCATCAATATATTCTTTAGTAAAATCACCAAATAAAGTGAATATTACTGAAGATACTAAAAATATAAGTGGAATCCAAGTAACTAAATTTAAAATTAATTTATTACCAGGCACCTTATAATTTCTTTCAGTACTATCAGTTTTTCTTAATTTTAAGAATGCTGGAAATAATGGGATATAACTAATTAATAAAGTAACTAAACTAAAACTAAAGAATGTCCAGAATAAGTTAGAAGCTTCTTCACTAACATATCCTAAAATGATACCTAAAACAACTATTAAAGTAGCAACAACACCATTTAAAATAGAAGCCATATAAGGTACTTTTTCTTTGTTTTCTTTAGCAAATATTTTTGGCAAACCACCATCTTCAGCAGAATATTTAGCTACACTATTAACACCAAATGACCAAGAAACAATATTAGCCACCATAGTATAAATAAACATTAAACCAACAGCAATTACAATTATTCTGATTAAATCAGCATTCATTCCTAAACTTGTTAATAAAATTGCAAATGAATCAGTAATTCCTGCTACTTCAGCATCTTCAGTAGTCATAGCTATATTAATACCTGTTGCTGGTAAAATATAAAATAATGCCATCAAAGCTCCACCAATAATTAAAGCTTTTGGAATTTCTTTTTTTGGATTTTCCATATCATCAGTATATGTAGCAACAACTTCAAATCCTAAGAAATTAAATATAATTACTGAAATAAATGATAAACTTAATAAATCCATTGTTGGTAACAAATCTGAAACACTTTCAATTGGATTAGCACTCTCACCAGTTTTAATAAATACGTAAATACCTAATAAACCTAATGAAAGCATGAATAATATTTTAAAGAATGTTCCTATATTAACAATCCACTTACTTTCACCAATTCTTTTAGTTCCTAAAAATGAAACTAACCATGTATAACCTAATTGTAATACTAATAACCATGCAATTGATAATTCAATTTCAAATATACCAGCAACTACATCCGTTACTGCAACTGCTAATGATGCAATCCATAATGGAAAATTAATCCAATAATTCCACGCAACACGAGCAGCCCATTTCTTGTCAAATGCTTTTTTTACCCAATCATACATTCCACCTTCACTATTAAATGTACTACCTAATTCAGCAGTAATTAAACCATAAGGTAAGCAAAATGCAACAATTAATAAAATCCACCAAAAATATTGTGTATTACCAATTGCAGCTGTCGGAGCTACGCTTTCAGCTACTAGAGTAATACAAACTGTCGCTAAAATAGCGTCAACTAATCTAAATTTTTTCTTTTTCATAATTAACTCCTTACATACCTAAATTTTTTTTACAAATTTCAATTGTTTCGTCTTTTTTACCCATAAAATATACAAGTAATGCACGAATAGAGGTTAATCTATTTTCAGCTTCATCAAAAGCAATAGAACGATCTGAATCCATAACTTCATCAGTTACTTCTTCTCCTCTTGTAGCAGGTAAACAATGCATAAATTTACAATGCTTAGAAGCCTTATTTAACATATCCATATCAACTTGATATTTTGGATAAAAAATTGCTTTTCTTTCTTCTTCTGGTAATTCAGATTCATATAATCCATACCAAACATCAGTATAAATAAAATCTGCCCCTACAATTGCTTCTTCATCGTCTGTAACTAAGAATGTTCCACCACTTACTTTACAGTTTTCAGCAGCAATTTTTTGAAAATGTTCATTTAGTTGATATCCTTTAGGACCAAAATGAACGAAATTACCTCCTAATTTTGTAACTATCATCATTAATGAAGCACAAACTTGTGTAGCATCACCAACAAACACTACTTTGCAATCTTCAAATTTTTTTCCTTCTGGAAGATGTTCTAACATTGTAGTTAAATCGCCCATTTCTTGTGTTGGATGGTTATAATCACTCATACCATTGATCACAGGAATATCAGCATATTTGCCTAAGTTTACAATAGATTCGTGTTTTTGAACACGAGCCATTAAGATATCTACTAAACGTGATAAAACCTTAGCAGTATCATAATAAGTTTCGTGTTTACCTAATTGAATTTGCCCTGGTGCTAAATATTGAGCATGTCCACCTAATTGTGTCATAGCAGTTTCAAATGAAACACGAGTTCTTGTAGATGATTGTTCAAAAATCATTCCTAGAGTTTTATGATATAAAACATTTAAAGGATATCCAGCTTTAATATTTTTTTTAATCAAGATTCCTAAATTTGCAATATCAAGAAGCTCTTCTTTTGAAAAATCACTTGTGTCAATATAATTTTTTTTCATACCTACCTCCTATTATTATATTACAATTAAATTATATCACATTTAAAAAAAAAGTACATTTTTTTTTGCACTTTTTTGACATTTTATTTAATGTTTGCCCATATTCGATCATATAATTTAATATTTTCACCTATATTTTTAACAAATATACCATTTTTTAAGGTTTCATCACTAATATTTGCAGCGTCATTGTTTAAATAATTATCATCTAACATTTTATCTGTTTCTTTATTAACATTTTTGTATGGGTAAGAATTAATTATTTCTTTCATTATTTCAGGTCTTAAAATATAATCAATAAATTTATATGCTTCATCTTGGTTATTAGAATTCTTTAAAATTGCAAAATTATCAATACTTAATGCAAAGCCTTCTTTTGGAAAAATATTTTCAATATTATCATTTTCTTCTTTTGCTATTGCTCCTTCGGCATTCCATAAAACAGCAATAGATGCTTCTTCAAAAATTAAAAAGTTTTTAGGACTATCACTATCATAAGCTTTTAAATTTGGTTTTAATTTCAACAGCCAATCTTCCGCAATTTCTAATTCATCCTTATTAGTTGAATTCATATCAAAACCATTAGCAAGCAATGCCATACCTATTATTATTCTTTGGTCATCAATTAAAACTATTTCATCTTTGTAATCTGAATTTAATAAATCATTATATGACACAATTTCATCTTTTATTTTTTCTTTATTAACTGATATTACTGTTGAAGCTGCTATAAAAGGAAGTGAATATTCATTATTTAAATCATAATCTAAATTTAAATAATTACTATTTAAATTATTTATATTTGTTAATTTAGATTTATCTAATTTTTCTAATAGTCCTCTATTTTTCATAATTTCAATCATATAATCACTAGGAAAAATCAAATCATAAGTTCCCTCTTTAGCATTAGAAACTTTAGCTAATAATTCTTCATTTGAAGAATAAGTACTATAATTTACTTTTATACCTGTCTCTTTTTCAAAATTTCTTATTACAGAATCAGGAATATAAGAAGACCAATTTAAAATGTTTAATTGTTCTTGATTATTATTACATCCTGTGCATAAAATAACAAATAAAATGATTAAAAATTTTTTCATTTACATTCTCCTTAATCTTTTTAAATTTATTATAGTTGAAATAGTTAAAATAACAAATACAAAAAGTAACATTATAGTAATTAAAGCATTAACATCTGGAGTAACGCCAGTTTTTATAATAGAATACACATGTAAAGGTAATGTATTACTACCTGGACCTGCCGTAAAATAACTTATAACAACATCATCTAACGATAATGTTAAAGCTAATTGTGCTCCACTTAAAATACCAGGTAAAATAGTTGGAATAACAACGTAAAAAAAAGTTTTCAATTTAGAAGCACCTAAATCACTGGCCGCTTTTTCTATATTTGGATCCATATTATCTAAAACACTTCTTACATTTATTATAACAAAAGGAATTGAAAAACAAATATGGGCTAAAATAAGTGTAAATAAACCTAGTTCTAATTTGAACAATGTATAAATTGCTAATAATGATATTCCTAACACTATTTCAGGAATTACAATTGGAATATATAAAAGTTCTAAAATTATATTTTTAAAAGGAAAATTATATTTTTTCAAAGCATATGCTGAAATTGTTCCTATTATCGTTGATATAATTGTACTCACAAAAGCAACTATTAAAGTGTTATATAATGCCTCTAATAATGTTTTATTGTTAAACAATTCTTTATACCAATCAAATGTAAAACCTTCAAATACTATATTTAAACTTGAGGTATTAAACGAAAATAGTATTATAACTAGAATCGGTAAAAATAAAAATGAAAAAACTAAAAATATACATAAATTATCAATGATTTTATTATTTTTCATTATATTCCTCCCAAATCATCCATTTTACCACCAATTTTTTTATAAATTAAAATTAAAATTGTGGTTAATAATATTAAAAATACTGATATAGCAGCACCAAATGGCCAATTTCTAGCAGTTAAAAATTGATTTTTTATTAAATTACCTAATATCATTACTTTGCCGCCACCTAATATGTCAATGATAAAGAAACAACCCAATGCTGGTGTAAATACCATAATAGCACCATTAAATAAGCCAGACAAAGTTTGAGGCAAAATTATATTTAAAAATCTTTTTATTTTAGATGCTCCTAAATCACTTGCTGCTTCTAGTGTATATTTATCAATATTACTTACAGAATTATATAAAGGTAAAATCATAAAAGGGATAAAAGTATATACCATTCCTATAATAATTCCTATATTGTTATACATTAAACTTAAAGGATTATCGATAATGTTAAAATTTAGCAATAATTCATTTATTGCACCAGACTTTCTAAGTAAAACAATCCAGCCATACATTCTAATTAATGAGTTAGTTAAAAAAGGAACCATGACTAATGTCATAATTATTTGTTGTATTTTCTTGCTTTTGTGAGAAATTGCTAAAACAAAAGGATATGAAATCAAAATACAAATTAAAGTTGTTACCAAAGCAATTAAAATTGAATTTACAAAAATTCTTAAATAAACAAAATTAAATAACTCTTTGTAATTTTCTAAAGTGAAATCATATATCATACCACCATAAAAATCACTTTTAAAAAAACTAATTGTTAAAATATATAGAAGTGGTAAGACAATTAAGCAAAAAGTATAAATAATAACTGGTGTTAAAAATATAAATCTTAAAGTTTTATTTTTCATTATTTTCACTTTCCAATATTATAGCATCTTCAACATCCCATGTTAAATAAACTTCATCATTTTTTTTATATATTTTATCATTACCAGATATTATTGCTTTAATTATTTTTTTATTTACTTTTATTAATATTTTTGTAAAAGCACCATCATATATTTGCTCATATATTGTACCAACTAAATCACTATTTTTCTCTTTTGATAATTTTACATTTTCTGGTCTTACGATCAAATCTACCTTAGTATCATTTTTAAATTTAGGCATAATTTTTATATTTGCTTCTTCGCAAATACAAGTATCATCTTTTATAATACCTTTAAATATATTTGCTTCTCCTAAAAAATCAGCAACATAAATTGATTTTGGCTTTTCATAGACTTCAACTGGTGTACCAATTTGTTCTATTTTTCCATCCTTAATAACAGCAATTCTATCACTCATAGATAACGCTTCATCTTGATCATGTGTGACATATATAAATGTTATTCCTAATTTTTTTTGTAATTGTTTTAATTCTATCTGCATTTTTTTTCTTAATTTTAAATCCAAAGCAGAAAGTGGTTCATCTAATAATAATACTTTTGGATTATTAATTAAACCTCTTACAATTGATACTCTTTGTTGTTCACCACCAGATAATTCTTTAGGTTTTCTTTTTTCATAACCTTCCAAATGGACCAATTCAATCATTTCCTTAACTCTTTTTTTTCTTTCTTGTTTTGGAACTTTTTTCATTTTTAAACCAAATTCAATATTTTTTTCAATTGTCATTAAAGGAAATAAAGCATAATTTTGAAATATTGTATTTACTTGTCTTTTAGTAGGATCGACATCTGTAACATCTTCTCCATCTAAATACACTTTCCCACTTGTTGGTCTATCCATACCAGAAATCGATCTTAAAATAGTTGTTTTACCACAACCACTAGATCCTAAAAGTGTAATAAACTCACCTTCATAAACTTCTAAATTGATATTTTTAATAATTTCTTTTTCACCATATTTTTTTGTAAAGTCTTCTAATTTTACAATAACTTTTTTCATACCTCACCTACTTATATAAATATTTTACTACATTTTTCAACAATTTTAAACATTAACACATTAATTTTTTTTGAATAAAATAAAAAGAAAGGAGATTTTGATGAAAAAAATAATTATTCCTATAATTATTATTTTAATTATTGGTGGTCTTACTAGTATTTTATTTTTTAAAGAGAAAAGTGATTTAAAGAAAATTAAAGTAGCAGAAGTTACTCATAGTATTTTTTATGCTCCTCAATATGTTGCTCATGCTTTAGGTTATTTTGAAGAAGAAGGTTTAGATGTTGAATTATTATTAGTTCCAGGTGCTGATAAAGTAGCAGCATCAGTATTATCTGGGGATGTTCAAATAGGATTTTGTGGTAGTGAAGCAACTATTTATATTTATAACCAAGGACAAGAAGATTATTTAGTTAATTTTGCAGGATTAACCAAAAGAGATGGTAGTTTTATTGTATCAAGAGAAAAAATTGAAAATTTTACTTTAGATGATTTAAAAGGTAAAACTATAATTGGTGGAAGAATTGGTGGTATGCCAGAAATGACTTTAGAGTATACCTTAACCGAAGCAGGAATTGATCCTAAAAATGATTTAAACATCGATACTAGTATCGAATTTGCCGCAATGTCTGGAGCATTTATCGGTGGTACTGGTGATTTTGTATCATTATTTGAGCCAAATGCTTTACAATTAGAACAACAAGGTTATGGATATGTTGTTGCATCATTAGGTGAATTAGGTGGTGTTGTACCATATACTGCTTATAACGCTAAAAAAAGTTATATTGAAAATAATCCCGATGTAATTGAAGGATTTACTAAAGCAATTCAAAAAGGATTAGATTATGTCCATAATCATAATTCTAAAGAAATTGCTGAAATTATTTTAGATTATTTTCCTGATATTTCTAAAAATGATTTAGAAACAATAATTGATAGATATAAAGATATTGATTCTTGGTTTACAACTACTTATATAACAGAAGAAAATTTTAATCATATTCAAGAAATTGCCGAAAATGCAGGCCAATTAGATAAAAGAGCGCCATTTGATAAATTAGTTAATAATTCATATTCAAAATAAAAGTTATTCAAACACGAATAACTTTTTTGTTAAGCAAATAAATAATTTATAATATCGCCATTTTCATATTCAATTATTACTGAATATATAACTGATCCTACCGAATTAAATGTTAACTTATTATCTTCAAATTTATATTCCAAGTTTTCCTTTTTGTCATCATAGTTAGCAGTTACTTCTTTTACTATAAATTTATCTTCACTTGTAAATAAAATACTAGAATCACTTATAGTAATATATTCATAATCCATATTTTCATATTTTATTTTAAAATATTCTGAATTAGATATGTTTAAATCATATTCTTGATTTTTTAATTTAATTGGTAAATTATGAACTTTCATTGGTCCAAAACCTTCTTCATCATTTTGCTTAAATGTTATATTAATTCTACTTTTATAATCTAATAACTTTACATCATCATCACAATTACTTATAATTGAACTTTTTTCT
>CALVKO010000039.1 GCA_944332725.1 uncultured Bacilli bacterium | reverse complement strand
GGATTGGGTTCAGGTAGAGAAACAGCAATTCGTTCATTACAAACTGCTGGATTAGAAATTACATCTATTTCTGATGTGACACCAATTCCACACAACGGATGCCGTCCACCAAAACGTCCAAGAGGATAATTAAAAGGAGGATTAATAAATGCTAAAATTTGAAAAACCAGCATATAAAATAACTGAATATGTTGAAAATAATAATTATGGAAAGTTTGAACTTGAACCACTTGAAAGAGGATTCGGAACTACTTTAGGTAATGCTTTAAGAAGAGTTATGTTATCAAGTATGCCAGGAAGTGCAATCGTAGCTGTTAAAATTGATGGTGTTATGCACGAATTTCAAGCAATTGATGGCATCGTCGAAGATGTAACTTCAATTATATTAAATTTAAAGAGTGTTGTAATTAAAAACAATACAGAAGAAGATAAAGTATTACACTTACACGCTGATACAGAAGGTGTCGTAACTGCTGGAGATATCGAAGCTGATGCTGATGTTGAAATTATTAATAAAGATCAAGTTATTGCTACTTTAGCTAAAGGTGGTAAACTTGATATGGAAATGATCGTAAGCAATGGTAGAGGTTATGTTCCAGGTAATGAGAATAAGAAATTTATTGAAAATAACAAAATCGGTTATATTCCAATTGATGCTTTATATTCTCCAATCGAAAGAATTAGTTATGAAGTAGACAATGCTCGTGTTGGTCAAGATGCTAATTATGATAAATTAATATTAAGTGTTTCTACTAATGGTTCATTAAGACCAGAAGAAGCTATTGCCTTAGGTGCTAAAATCTTGATTGAACACTTAAATGTATTATTAGATTTAAGTGAAATAGCTGATATGACAGGTATTATGTCTGCTAAAGAAGAAGATAGTAGATTAAAGAAATTAGAAACTCCAATCGAAGATTTAGAATTCTCAGTAAGAGCATTTAATTGTTTAAAAAGAGCGAATATTAATACTTTAGGTGATTTGACAGCAAAATCAGAACTTGAAATGATGAAAATCCGTAATTTAGGTAAAAAATCATTAAAAGAAGTTATTGATAAGATTAAAGGTATGGGACTTAGATTCCGTGATGAAGACTAGGAGGTAAAATATGGCTTATAGAAAATTAGGACGTACTAATAAACATAGAAGAAGTATGCTAGCTAATTTAACTAAAGACTTAATTATGAATGAAAAAATAACAACAACTGAAACTCGTGCTAAGGAAGTTCGTAAATTTGTAGATAAAATGATTTCATATGGTAAAAAAGGTACTTTAGTTTCTCGTAGACAAGCTTTAGCATTCTTACATAACGATAACGAAGCAGTTAAAAAAGTATTTGATGTTTTAGTACCTCGTTACGCTAATCGTAATGGTGGCTATACTAGAATATTAAAATTAGACGAACGTCGTGGTGATGATGCGTTAATGGTTATTTTAGAATTAGTTGAGGAAGATGCAAAATAATGCATCTTTTTTGTTGCAATTTTTTTTAAAATAATGTATATTTAAGTTGTATGTATTTTTATTAATGTTGTATAGTAAACAAATTATGTTTGGATGAAAGGAGATAAAAGTCGTGTTAAAAGAAAATTTTAAGCAAATTATTAATGATATAAAGTTAGATATAAAATCAACTCAATTAAAAACTGCGATGCAAGTAAATTATAATTTGATTAATTTGTATTTCAGACTTGGTAAAATTTTACATGATAATTATGAATATGGTAATAAATTTATTGATGAAGTCGCAAAAGAATTAAAATTAGAATATCCCAATACTACCGGATATTCCGTAAGAAATTTAAAATATATGAAAAAGTTTTATACAGAATATAAAGATGATGAAGTTGTGCAACAACTTGTTGCACAAGTTCCTTGGGGACATAATATAGTGTTGATGGATAAAGTAAAAGATAAAGAAATTAGAAAAATTTATTTACAAGAAACAATAAATAATAATTGAGGAAGAACAATGTTAATTCATCAAATTGAATTAAATTATCACTTGAGAATAGGTAAAAGTGATAATAATTTTAAATTAACTTTACCAAAAGATAATTATGATTTAGCAAACTACATTATGAAAGATCATTATATTTTTGATTTTATTTCATTAAAAAAAGATTTTAAAGAACAGGAATTAGAAAATGAAATGTTGGTTAAAATAAAAAATTTGTTAATAGAACTTGGTAAAGGATTCAGTTTCGTTAGTAATCAATATAAAATATCAATGGAAGATAAAGATTATTATATTGATTTATTATTTTATCATTTAGAATTAAGATGTTTCGTTGTAGTTGAACTTAAAACGAGTTCATTTAAACCAGAATATATTGGTCAATTAGGATTTTATATAACTGCTATTGATGAGACATTAAAAAAAGAAATAGATAATCCCACTATTGGTTTATTACTATGCAAAGAAAAAAATAAATTAAGTGTAGAATGGTCGTTAAAGGGAACAAATCTTCCGATAGGAGTATCTTCATATAAATTAAATAAATATATTCCTAAAGAAATGTTAGATAAATTACCAACCGAAGAAGAAATTAATCTTCATATAAATATTGAAAATAAATAATTTATTTTTAATGCAATTTTTTATAAAATAATGTATACTTTAGATAGAAAGGTAGATGAAGTTGATATGATAAAATTAACAAATAGCAAAACTAAAGTAACGTTTACTAAATAAAGCCTTTACTTTAAAAGAATTATTAACAGTAATAATACTAACCCTAATAGCGTATTATATTAGATGTAGTTAAAGATGCAAAATAGCGCATCTTTTTTAAAATGTGTAATTCTCATAAAAAAGTGATATTAAAAATGTGTAAAAAATATAAAAAGTCATATCAAAAATGTGAAATTATATTGCAATTTTATAAAAAATAATGTATTATTAATTTAGGTGAACGTTTATGAAAAGAAAAGTATACGATGAATTATTAAAATGGAAAAACAATAATAATAAACCATTAATGATATTAGGTGTGAGACAATGTGGAAAAACTTATATTATTAATGAATTTTGTAAAAATGAATATAAAAATTATATATATGTTAATTTATTTGAACAAAAAAATATTGTTAAATTGTATAATTCAAGTTTAAATTCTGATGAAAAATTTAAACAATTGAAGGTTTTAATTGATTTTGATTTAGATATAGAAGATACTATATTATTTATCGATGAAATTCAAGAATCAGAACAACTTATTTCAGAATTAAAATATTTTTGTGAAAAGCACAATAATGTAAGAATTATATGTGCGGGATCTTTATTAGGGGTTAAGTTAAAAAGAACTAAATTTTCTTTTCCAGTTGGTAAAGTAAAAATGCTTAATATGTATCCTTTAGATTTTGAAGAATTTCTATTAGCAATGAATCAAGAACTATTAATTGAGACAATTAAAGAATGTTATGAGCAAAACAAACAAATTTCTTTACCTTTACACGAAAAAGCTTTAGGATATTATCGAACTTATTTAATAACTGGTGGAATGCCGGAAAGTATTAAAAGTATGGTTGATACTAATGGAGATTATATAAGATATGATAATACTATCTTAAAAGATATTTTAAATTCTTATTTTAATGATATGGATAAATATGTAACATCTTTAGTAGAAGCATTAAAAATAAGGAGGATTTATAATTCCTTACCTTCACAATTATCTAATCTATCTAATAAATTTCAATATTCAAAAATTGAAAAGGGAGCTAGGGCAAGAGATTATGAAACTTCACTTGATTGGCTAGAAGCAAGTAATATGGTTGTTCGTTCTAAATGTGTTAAAAATTCTGAAATACCACTTGAAGGATTTATTTTAGAAGATACATTTAAATTATATTTAAGTGATGTTGGAATTTTAAATAGTATTTTAAAAATAAATATTGATGATATATTGACAGATAATATTTCATTATATAAAGGGATTATTGCTGAAAATTATGTTGCTAATCAGTTAATATGTAATGGTTTTGATTTATATTATTGGAAAAATAATAATAAAGCTGAAATTGATTTTTTATTATATACTAGTGATGGTATTATTCCAGTTGAGGTTAAAGCAGGTAACAATACTCAAGCTAAAAGTTTAAATATTTATAATGAAATTTATAATCCTAAATATGCAATAAGAATAAGTACTAAAGAATTTGGGTATAATCCTAAAACTAAAATAAAATCAATTCCTTTATATGCAGTTTTTTTACTTAAATATTGAATTAAATATTATTGTTTAGTATAATTAAATTGGGGTGATAAGATGAAAGCATTAATAACTGGTGCATCTAGTGGATTAGGATCTGTATTTGCTAAAATATTAAGTGATAAAGGTTATGATTTAATATTAGTAGCACGAAGAAAGAAAAAGATGGAAAATTTATCTAAACAATTAAAAACTAATGTTAAAATAATTGAATTAGATATATCAAGTACTTATAATTGTATGAAACTATATGATGAAGTTAAAAAAGAAAAAATTGATATATTAATTAATAATGCAGGATTTGGTTTGTTTGGTAAATTTAATGAAACTAAATTAGATACTGAACTTGATATGATAGATTTAAATATAAAAACAGTACATACTTTAACTAAGTTATTTTTGAAAGATTTTAAAAAAAGAGATTCTGGATATATATTAAATGTCGCATCGGCTGCTGCTTTTTTACCTGGACCTTTAATGAGTACTTATTATGCTACTAAGGCTTATGTATTACATTTAACTTTAGCTATCAATGAAGAATTAAAAAAAGATAATTCTAATGTCTATGTTGGTGCTTTGTGTCCAGGCCCTGTTGATACTGAATTTAATAAAGTAGCCAAAGTAAAATTTAATTTACCTAGTTTAACGCCTAATTATGTTTGTGAATATGCTATTAAACAAATGTTTAAAAATAAAGCAATAATTATACCAGGTGTCAAGACAAAAGTGGGAATTTATTTGTCGAAAATATTACCTATGAAATTAAAACTGAAAATAAGTTATAATATTCAAGAATCAAAAGATAAATGTTAATTTTTAACATTTTTTTCTTATATATTTGAAAAATACTATATTTTATATTATAATATTTGAAGTGATGTGTATGATAAAAATAACTAATTTAAATTTTAATTATAAATCAAAACAATTATTTAATGGTCTAAATATGGAAATAGAAAAAGGTAAAATAACATCCATAGTAGGCCCTAATGGTAGTGGGAAATCTACCTTAGTAAAAATATTAATTGGTTTATATAATTATAATGGAACAATAAAAATAAATGATATATTATTATTAAAAGATAATATTAAGGAAATAAGAAAAAGTATTGGTGTCGTATTTACTAATCCTGATAATCAGTTTGTAGCTGAAACAGTTATGGATGATATAGCATTTACTTTAGAAAATATGAATTATAAAAAAGAAAATATTAGAAAAAAAATAGAAGAAATAACTAAATATTTAGGTATTTATGATATATTAGAACATAATCCTCATGATTTAAATAGTAATCAAAAACAGTTAGTTAGTTTGGCTTCAGCTTTAGTCCACGATCCTAAAATATTAATATTAGATGAGGCTTTAACAATGCTAGATCCTTTTGATAAAGAAAAGATATTAAATATTTTAAAAGAATTAAATGATAAAGGATTAACCATTTTAAATATTAGTCACGATATTGAGGATACTTTAATAAGTGATAAAATATATGTTTTAGATAAAGGTAAAATAGTTTTATCAGGAACTAAAGATGAAGTATATAAAGAAGAAGATTTATTACATAATTTAGGTTTTGAATTACCTTTTATGGTAGAGTTGTCTAATAGACTAATGTTTTATGATTTAATTGATCATGTTATCTATGATATGGAAGAGATGGTGGATATTTTATGGAAGTAAAATTTAATCACGTTTTTTATGTTTATAATGAAAAAACTGCTCTTTCTAAAATGGCTTTAGGTGATATTTGTACTACATTTAAAGAAGGTAAAATAACTAGTATTATGGGTAAAAGTGGTAGTGGGAAAACGACATTAATTGAGTTAATTAATGCTTTGATAATTCCGACAAAAGGAAATATTGAAGTTGGAAGTAGAGTAATTAGTAAAACAAGAAAAATAAAAAATGTTAATAATTTAAGATATAAAATAGGATTAGTATTTCAAATGCCAGAAGAACAATTTTTTTGTAGCACGGTTAAAGAAGAAATTGAATTTGGTATGAAGTATTTTAATAAATCAGTTAAAAGTATTGAAAAACATGTAAGTGATGCTTTATTAATGATGGGATTAGATGATAGTTATCTAAATAGAAATCCATTTACATTGAGTAGTGGCGAAATGAGGAAGGTTGCAATTGCATCTATTTTAGCTTTTAATCCTAAAGTAATAATACTAGATGAACCAACTATTGGATTAGATAATAAAAGTAAAGAAAATTTAATAAAAATAATCAAATTATTAAAAAATAGGTATCATAAAACAATTATTGTTGTAAGTAATGATGCTGATTTATTATTAAAGATAAGTGACCATATTATTTTATTAGATAAAGGTAAATTAGTTTTAGAGGGAAATAAATACGACTTTTTCAAACAAGATATTTCAAAATATGGTTTAAAAAGACCTAAAATAATTGAATTTGAACAATTGGTTTTAGAAAAAAAAGGAATAAAAATAGGATACCGTGATGATATTAATGACTTAATGAAGGATGTGTATCGTTATGTTAAATAAAGTAATGATAGGTAGATATTATCCAATTAATTCTTTAGTCCATAAAATGAATCCATTATCTAAGATAATATGTGTTTTACTATTTATAATTATGAGTTTTTTAACTTTTAATATAAGATTTAATATATTATTACTAATTTTATTAATTCTAATGTTATGTAATACTAAAATTCCCTTTAATATTTATTTTAAAACAATATTTAGTATTAAATGGTTATTGTTATTTATTTTAATAATTAATTTAATTGTTGGTAGTAGTTTAAATGTTACCATTATTACTATTTTAAGGTTAATATATGTTGTATTGTATACATCAATTCTCACTTTAACAACACCACCAACAGAAATAACATATGGGTTAGAAAAATTATTTTCACCACTTAAATTAATAGGTATACCGGTGAATAAAATGGCATTATCTATTAGTTTAGCATTAAGGTTTATTCCGACTATTATAGATCAAGGAAATAAAATAATAAAATCGCAAGCCAGTCGTGGTATTGATTATTATAATTCTAATATAAAAGGTAAATTATTAGCTATTAAATCATTAATAATTCCAATGTTTGTTTTAAGTATTAAAAAAGCAGATGATTTAGCTGATTCGATGGAAGTAAGATTATATAATGTTAATAATAAAAGAATTAATTTTAGACAAAATAAATGGCGTTTTTATGATACATTTTTAGTATTAATGCATTTAGGATTATTTATTTTAATGATGAAGGAAGTTGTATTATGAGGTATTTAATTACATTTAGTTATGATGGATCAAAGTTTAAAGGTTATCAAAAACAACCTAGGTTGAAAACTGTACAAGGCGAAATTGAAAAAGCTTTGAAAGAATTAAGTAATAAAGATATTTCTATATCAGGATCAGGTAGAACTGATGCAGGAGTTCATGCTTTAAATCAAAAGGCTCATTTCGATTTAGATATGAATATTACTTGTGATAAATTACAAAAAGCACTAAATAGTTTATTATCTGATTATATTTATATCAAAAAAGTAGAAGAAGTATCTGACGATTTTCACGCTAGATTTAATGTTTCTGCTAAAGAATATATTTATAAAATAAATATGGGCGAATATAATCCAATCGAAAAAGATTATATTTATCAATACAATAAAAAATTAGATTTAGTTGAAATGGAAAGGGCTTTAAAATATTTAGAGGGTACACATGATTTTAAATCATTTTCTAAAGCAGATGAAGAAAAGGAAGATTTTACTAGAACTATTATTCAAACTAATTTGATTAGGAATGTTAAAGATGTTAATAGATTTATAATTTCTTTTTTAGGCACTGGATTTTTAAGATACCAAGTTAGAAATATGGTTGGTTTATTAATTGAAATAGGCGAAGGTAAAAGAAAAAGTGAAGATGTATTAGATATATTAGAGGCTAAAGATAGAAGAAAAGCTGGTATTACTGCTCCACCAGAAGGATTATATTTAAAAGATGTATTTTATAGATAATTATATGTTGACATTCGAACTATTGTTTGGTATAATCAATTTATAAATACTATTGTATAAAATTTATTTTAAGTGTAAAAATAGATATATGAAGGAATTAGCGAATGATAGAGTTAGGAAAATTAATTAATTTTATTATTAAAAAATATGATGAAATCAATTTAGAATGGGAAAAAAATGAAAATTATAATCAATTAAATATGAAAAAAACACAAGTAGCTGATATATATATTGATAAAGAAAAATTGAATTATATATTCAATTATCGTAATTTTATTAATGATAAATTCTCATATATATTCAATGAATTACAACAAATTGGTTTTTTATGTAATGTAACAAGTAGGGTAAAAGCATTAAATTCAATTCAATATAAAATTGAAAATTACAAATTAAACCATGAAAATGGTAAAATACCAATAAAAAAATGTTTGAATGATTTATTAGGATTTAGAATGGTTTTTTTAGAGGATATTGATTATAAGAACATTAAAGATTATATTGATGATACTTTTCCTAAGTTAAAATGCATTAAATCTATTAAGAAAGAATATGATGCAGTACATATATATTTTGGAAATGAAAATAATAAAAAATTTCAATGGGAATTACAATTATGGAATAAAAGCAAAGAAAAAACAAATTTAAAATCACATGCGGAATATAAACAAGGATATACAAAATGGGAAAATAGAAATAATAAAGGAGGTGTTTAGTTATGGTTAAACATTATATAATAATTGCTAGTGCATATTCTATTGGAAAAAGAATAGCTTTAGATTATTATTCTGATGACATATTATCGATGGAAATTATTCAAAAAGATATTGATTATATAATGGATAAATGTGGTAAAGATGTACCTATATCAAGTCATTTTATTCAAGTAGAAAAAAAAGGCTGGGATGCTGTAAGAAAAAAAGATAAATTTTTTGATGGCATAGAATTAGTTGAAACAAAAGAGAAGTTTGTTAAACTGATTTTAGTTGATCAAAAATTAAAAGGTATTGATATTGCAAAATATATTTTAACTAAACAACCATGCACACATTTAAAATTAGAAAAATTAGTTTATATGTGTTATGCTGATTATTTATGTAAAGAAGATTCAAAGTTATTTGAAGATACTATCTATGCGTATAGATTAGGTCCAGTAATTAAGACTGTTTATGAAAAATACAAAAAAAAGGGTTCTTTTTTGATAGATGTTCCAGCTGATGAAGATGATAAAAAAATGTATGATGAGCAAGAAGAAAAAATGCCTATTAAGAGTCGGATTTTAGCATCTAAAGATGGCTTAAAAAAAATTATAAGTATTGACCAAACATTAGACAAATTTGGTGATTATACTGCACCACAATTAGTTGATATTACTCATAAAAAAAATAGTACTTGGGATAAGGCCGGACGTGGCGAAACAAAGGATCAAATAATATCTGATGAAATGATAAAAAAATATCATAAATATGAAAAAATGTAGTAAAAAAACATACAGTAAAATAGAATAAATTATGCAAAAAAAAGGAAATTTAATAATAAAAAGGAGAAAAAGTATGTTTAAATTTTAGA
>CALVKO010000038.1 GCA_944332725.1 uncultured Bacilli bacterium | reverse complement strand
AACGCGAAAGCCACCAAAGAAGGAGAAATATCTAATCGTGAGATTAGATGCAGTCAAATTTATTTGATTTTTGTTCTTTCGATTACTAACATAGTAAAAAGGAATAAAATGATAACTATGTACCTTAGAACTTTTATTACAAAAATTCTTTTTGACATTTTATCAAACCTCCTCTCTATAAAGATTGAAGGTAGACACTCAACAACTGATATATTTCCTATATATAATTATACTATAGATTAATATTATATACAATAAAATTGTTAATTTTTAATTAATTTACTTTGACAAAAATATTGTTTTATGATACAATGTATTTGTCAAGGAAACTTGCACATAATAAAAGGGAATACTTAACTTTTCCACGTTGAGTACTCAATTGTTAATTTGGTTCGTACTTAATCTGTTAGATTAGGTACTATTTTTTTATGCATAAAATTAATAATGCAGTAACTAATAAAATGATAATTAGGATTAGATAGGAAATTAATAAATCTTTTTTCTTCATAATTATCAAGCCTCCTTCTTGTAGAACTCGGCAAGTACCCAACAGTTAATATTCCCTATATAAAATTATACTATAAATTAACTTTTATTTCAATAAGAAAGTTAATTCTTAATTAATTCACTGTTTTGGAATTTATATACTATTTTTTTAGCAAAATTAAGTTAAAAAAATTAGTCTTTAATTATATTATTAACAAATAAAGACTAATTACATTATCTTATTCTAGGACTTTTTTCTTCTTGTTCTTCTTTAGATGTATATTTTAGCCATTTTAAATATTGCATAGCCAATTCAGTATTATATTTAACTTTTGCTTTTTCATCTAAATTTCTGCTATTAATATATAATTTTAATAAATTTTTCATATTTTTAATCCTTCTTTATAAACATACTATCGCCAAAACTAAAGAAACGGTAATTATTTTTTATTGCTTCATTATAAGCATTCATAATATATTCTTTAGTGGCAAAAGCGCTTACTAACATAACCAAAGTTGATTTTGGTAAATGAAAATTGGTTATTAAACAATCAATAGCTTTAAATTTATAACCAGGATAAATAAATATATCAGTCCAACCACTACATTCTTTAAACTCACCATATAAATTCATTATTGTTTCTAAAGTTCTTGTAGAAGTTGTACCAACAGCAATAATTCTTTTTTTATGATTATTTAATATTTCAGCAGTTTCTTTACTCATCATATAAAATTCACTATGCATTTTATGTTTTGTTACATCTTCTACATTAACTGGTCTAAACGTTCCTAATCCTACATGTAAAGTTATAGGAACAATTATAACTCCTTTTTCTTTTATTTTTTCTAATAATTCATTAGTAAAATGTAATCCTGCTGTCGGTGCTGCAGCACTACCTTCATTTTTTGCATAGATAGTTTGATATCTATTTTTATCTTTTAATTTTTCATGAATATAAGGTGGTAATGGCATTGTACCTAATTCATCTAATATTTCATATAAAATGCCATCATAAATAAATTCAAATACTCTTATTCCTTCATCTTTTACTTCTACGCATTTTACTTTTAATTTATCACTAAATTTAATAATAGTTCCAACTTTTACTCTTTTAGCAGGTTTTACTAAACATTCCCAATTATTGCCAACTTCTTTTAACATTAATATTTCAATAACTGCATTAGTTTCTTCTTTAACACCGATTAATCTAGCTGGTATTACTTTCGTATCATTGATAACCAATATATCATCTTTTTCTAAATAATCAACTATATCAGTAAAATGTTTGTGTTCTATTTCACCAGTTTCTTTATCTAATACTAATAATTTAGATGAATCTCTTTTTTCTAAAGGAGTTTGAGCAATTAAATTTTCAGGTAAGTAATAATCAAAATCTTCAGTTTTCATAATTCCTCCATATTTAATCTATTTTGATGATTTATTTTTAAATGTTCATATGCTTTATCGGTTACAATTCTACCTCTTGAAGTTCTTTTTAAAAATCCATTTTGTAATAAATATGGTTCGTAAACGTCTTCAATAGTTGTAACTTCTTCACCTATACTTGAAGCAATTGCATCTATTCCTACTGGACCACCATTAAATTTTTCGATTATTGCTTTTAATAAATTATAATCGGTTTCATCTAAACCTAATTCATCTACTTTTAATTTACCTAAGGCTAAAGTAGTTATTTTCTTATCAATAACACCGTCACCTATAACCAAAGCATAATCTCTTACTCTTTTAAATAATCTATTACAAATACGAGGTGTTCCTCTACTTCTTTTTGCTAACTCAATTGCAGCATCATCTTCAATTGGCGTACTAAGAACACGACTCGTTCTTTTAGCAATACTAGTTAATTCTTCAATAGTGTAATAATTTAATTTAGAAATAATTCCAAATCTATCCCTCAAAGGACTAGTTAAATCACCTGTTCTCGTAGTAGCACCTACTAAAGTAAAAGGAGGTAAGTCAATTTTAATACTACGACTACTTGAATCGCTACCAACAATTATATCCAAAGTAAAATCTTCCATTGCCGAATATAAGACTTCTTCAATATACCTAGGTATCCTATGAATTTCATCGATAAATAAAACATCGCCAGGCTCTAAAGTTGATAAAATTGCGGCTAAATCACCAGTCTTTTCAATAGCAGGACCACTAGCAGTTTTAAGATTAGAACCTAATTCATTAGCAATTATATTGGCTAAAGTTGTTTTACCTAGTCCTGGTGGGCCATAAAGCAATACATGATCTAAAGGTTCTTCCCTTAATTTAGCTGCTTTAATAAATACATTTAAGTTTTCTTTTATTTCTGTTTGACCTATATATTCATCTAAACTATCAGGTCTAATACTTTGTTCAAATGTATCTTCTTTTAATTCTTTATTAGTAACAACTCTCTCATCCATATTATCCCTCCAAATATTCTAAAATTTCTTGCCAACTATTAACTGTTTTTAAATTTTCATATTCTTTTTTAAATAATAAAGTATTTATTCCTTTTTTGCTTACTTCTAAACAGTTAATAAAATAATCATCGATAAATATATCAATTTTTAATTCTTCACATTTAATAGCCTTTCCTACTTCATAACATTCAAAATATATTTCTTTAAAAGGTAATTTGTTATCTTTAATGTACTTAATAGTTAAATCTTTTATATTTTTTGAATAATAATTATTTCTAGCTGTAATTAAATATAATTCATTATTAATACTTAATTTATTTAATACATCTATAACATCGTCAAATAATTCTAATTCATTAGTAATATCATCAAAATTATTTTTATAAAAATCATATTGTTCCCTTAAATTATTAAATTCACTTATATTATATTTATTTAAGTATTCCTTTATCTTATCACTAGTTTTTACAATCGTATCATCAAAATCAATAGCTATTCTCATTTTAAAAACAATTTTAAAGCTTCCTTAATTTGATCTTCTAGTGATAAATTGGTATTAACTTGTCTTACAACTTTTAATATATCTTGCGTTTTATATCCTAAACCTTTTAATACTTCAATTAATTCATCATTATTATTATTTGTAACAACACCAGTAGCATTTAATTTACCTTTTAAATCTAATATAATTTGTTTAGCTACTTTATCCCCTATTTTAGGAAATTTTTTTAAATATAATATATTTTCTCTTTCAATTGCATCTATTATACCATTAATAGAACCAGTTGCAATAATAGGTAAAGCCATTTTGCACCCTAATCCTTTTACTTCAATTAACTTTAAAAACAAATCTTTTTCTTCTTTTAATTTAAATCCATATAAAGTTAATTCATCTTCCTTAACATTTTGATAAATATAAACAGTATATTCCTCATCAACATTAAAAGAATATGGATTAGGAGTGTATATTAAATAACCTATTCCATTATTATCTAATACAATATAATTACTTTCTATTTCTTTAATAAATCCTTTAATATATGCATACATATAACCACCTCTATAATTATACTAAACATTCATTTTAAAAACAAGAAAAAAATAACCGAAGTTATTTCTTTTTCCAAAATATTTTAATTAAATAAATATCTAAAAAAATATATAATAAACATAATACCCACATCAATATTGTATTAAATATGCCACTTGAATACATATTTATAATACTAGGAACACTACTTGGAAAATAAGTATATATAAAATTACTTATTTCTTTAATTGGAATATTAGCTGCTATAAATGATAAAATTCTTAAAAATATATCAACTATTCCTATATAATAAACAACATTACTAAATCTTTTAAATATTAAAACTGCTAAAGCACCAACAACTAAAATGATTATTACAACATTCATACCTAACTCCTCAATTCTATATTAACTGTATATCCATAATAATTAGTTAAATCTATTATTATTTTATTTTCATATTTAATAACTTTAACATAATCAACTAAGTCATTACTTTCTAAATCATTTGTTTTTATTAAATAAGTGTCACTTTTATCAATATAATTAGTTGATTCTAATGTTGCATCTTCTAATAAATTTAAAATATTATTAGGGTTATAAACATCTAAATTATATTTACTTAAAATTTCCGGTCTATTTTCTAATTCATAATAAATTCCATCATAAAATATTTGATTAGTAGTAGAATCATAAGTAAAATTATCTTCGCCAATTATTTCTAATTTATAATTCGTAATATTTTGTTGTTTTGTACTATCTTCATCATTTGAAATATTAGTACCACTAGAAATTAATAAAAATACAAAACCAAAAAATATTACATACATAATTAAAATGGATAAAGCTCTTGTTCTTTTATTTTCCCATAATTTCTTTATAAATTCTATTGTTTCTTTCATTCTAAAATTTTTCCTACTATATTTTTATCTCTCAAGCCATTTACAAAACTAATTGCATCCATCTTATTTTTACCTTCTGGTTGAACTACTTTAAATACAATTTCTCCATTACTTACTTTAACACCAATACCATCTTTATAAATATTAGTAATTTCTCCATTAAATCCTACGGGATAATTTTCTGTAATATAAGATTCCCAAACTTTTAATATTTTACCTTCGAATATACAATAAGCACCTGGCCAAGAATTCAAACCTCTTATTTGATTATAAACTTGTCTTGCTGTTTTATTAAAATTTAATCTTTCTTCTTCTTTTTTTATATTAAATGCATAAGTAGCCTGTGAAGAATCTTGTTTAATTCTGCTATTAGTTCCATTAATTATACTAGGTAAAGTTTTAAGTAATAAATCTCTACCTAATAAACTTAACTTATTATGTAAAGAACTAGCAGTATCAGTATCTAAAATATCTATTTCTTCTTGAGTTATAATATCTCCTTCATCCATTTTAGTATTCATATACATAATAGTAATACCAGTTTTTTTATGCCCTTCAATTATTGCTTTATGAATAGGAGCCCCACCTCTTAATTTAGGTAATAAAGATGCGTGGACATTAATACATCCTAATCTAGGACATTCTAATAATTCTCTTGGAATAATTTGACCATAAGCACAAGTTATAATAATATCAGGTTTTAAATTAATTATTTCTTGATAATCTTCTTTTATTTTTTCTGGTTGCAAAACTAATATTGCATTATCATTAGCCAATTTTTTTATTGGTGAAATAGTAATTTGATTATGATTACCTTTTCTATCTGGTTGCGTTACTACTGCTCTTACTTTATAATTATCTAATAATCCTTGTAAAACTGGAACAGCAAATTCAGGTGTTCCCATAAATACTATTTGTAATTCTTTTTCTATTTTAATATTACTAAAATCCATTATTTATCACCTCATTTTTAAATTTAACACCAGTATTCGATATTCAATCGAATACTGGTGTCTTTATTTGTTTTACTTTCTTTTAGCATTGTAACACCACAAGTGTTTACTATACTATCTTGCCCCTCTTTGGCCACACGACTTCGCGTGCGGCTTATAAATCCCTGCGGGATTTGACTCAGTTAGGAAGCTCCACCTATTTCACCACCGACATCATCTGGGTTTACATACTCTGGGGCCTCTAATTTAGAAAGGATGTTAGATTCATAGATATGGATAACTGGGCGAACACCCGCATAGACAGAGCCGGCCACGCCGGCGCTGAAGAGGTAGCCGTAGTCATGCACGCCCCACGCGCAGTCAGGGTAAGACACAACACTGTAATTCATTGGTGTTCTTGTCCAATATCCATTTCCTGCACTGCTATCTCCTGTTGTTTCTAAATTTATTGTTGCCCATTCTGGTAATAAATACTTTGCTCCTCCTGCTGCTATTATTGCTTCTCGACATTCACTTCCACTACTACAATTCATTACACTTTCATTTGATGTCATAAAATTACCAAAATCTGTATCATATTTACTTTCCCAATTCGCTGTCTCTCCACTTGACTCTAATTCTTTGTAATATTCTGTTAATCTTAATATTTCCGGTGCTTCTGGTAAATATTTCTTTGTTACTTTGTTCCAACTACTTGTTCTTTCATTCATTGCTGCTAGGGCTGTTATTGGGCCAAATTCATATAAATTTTGATTTTTTACTTCATCTGAATCACTATTCCAATTACCTCCGGAACTGTTATAATCGCTTGAACTTATCCACGCTACTGTTCCTCCTGGTAAATTTCTATCTAATATTCCTACTATTTCATCGCCATTTACTTCTAAGACATAGATATTTTGCGTTTCACTATCGCTTACTTGGACTTTTAATAAATCCCCTACTGCATATTTTGCTTCTGGTTTATCTAAATTTCCTTCCACCATTGCATTATCTTGTAAACTATAGGTATGCCCATTACTTTTTACTTTTAGCCAAGTCAATTTATCACTATATTCTATTTCCAATACTTCGGCATTTCCTAAGTTTACCATTTTTTCTACATCTGTTGTTAACATTCCACTTTTACATATTGCTGTATAACTACTATTCATTTGCACTTTTATTTCTTCTGTTGCGCAATAGTTATTTATTCCGCTATATATCATATTTGCTTCGGATAGTCCGGCACTCTTTCTCGCATCTTCTACTACATCTAATATTATTGGCGTTGCTATTAAAGCTACGATTGCCAAAATAATTATTACTGCTAACAATTCGATTAAAGTAAAACCTTTTTTCTTCATATTTCTTCTCTCCTTCTTTATAAAATAAATTAATTAATATAGGTCAGCAAAAGTAGAATTTTCAATTTCTTTACTAGTACTACTTTATACTATATCTTCTATTTTTAGTTATTTCTAACAAGGAATAACGCTTGTTTTCTATATCTTCTTATTTATAAATCACTCTATATATACTTAGTTTTATAGAAAGCTGGGCGAACACCCGCATTGTCAGAGTTGTCCACGTTGTCGTTGTTGAGGTTGCCGTTGTCATTCACGTTCCACGCGTTGTCAGGGTTAGACACAACACTACAGCATTATCCCTATAAATAATCTTCTACTCTTACCCACTCTCCTTTTATTGTCTCAAATTTTTGATTTTTAATTATCAAATTGTAACAATTTCCTTTTCCTAGATGACCTTTATAACTACTAAATACTTGAAAATAATTTTCAAAAGGAATTTTATTAGCTTTGTAAAGTTTATACATTTTTTTTATTCTTTTTCTAAATTTTAATTTTGTAGAATTTTTTACTTTAATGATTACTTTATTATTTAAAACAATAAATCTAAAGCCTAAATAAGTTACTCCTTCTTTTTTAGAATATATTTTAGTTTTGTGATTAAGTTCTAAATCATATTTTATTAAAAATTCTTTTATTTTAAATAGACAATATTTTAAATAATTTTTATCTTCGTGAATTAAAACTCCATCATCCATATAGCGACAATAGTATTTAATTTTTAATACTTCTTTTATATAATGATCTAAGTCATTTAGGTAAAATATTCCAAATACTTGACTGGTCATATTACCAATAGGTATTCCTTTTCCTTTAGTATAACCATAATCATTAATATAATTAGTACTGTCAATTATTTGATAAATAAGATTTAATGCATCTTTATCTTTAATTCTATTTGAAACTAATTTTTTTAAAATTGTATGATTGATACTATAAAAGTATTTTTTTATATCAAATTTTAAAATATAAAAATTTTTATTTTTAATTTTATTTAAATACTTTTTAATCAATTTAATTCCATAACTTGAACCTTTATTAAGTCTTGCTGCTACATTAGAATTAACATAACTATTTTCAAAATCTAAAAAATAAAAAGCAACTAAATGATTAACTATTTTATCTTTAATTTTTAATGACATTATTATTCTTTTTTTTGGTTCATATATTGTAAATACATTATATTTATCAAATATATAATTTTTACTATTTAATTTATTATATATATCTACTATATTCATCGAATAAAAATCATTAAATTTTTCTTTTCTTACTTTATTATTAATTTTAATTTGGTTATATACATAAATAATATTATCTATATCACATATTTTATAATAAATATTATTTTTTCGTTTCATTAATCCAACCATATATTAATTTTGTAATATCCAATAAATAGTTTGTATAACTTATATATTTCTTTTGATTTATTAATTTATTATTTAATGAAACCATAAAGTAAAAGTCCAACATTTTGATTTTACTTATTATTACGTATTGATTATTTTTTTTATCATCTAAGCAATTAGTATAATAAGTAAGTTCTAAAATGTCATATAAAGAAGAAATTATTTTATCTTTTAAAACTTTATATTTATTTGGATAATTAATTACTGTTTTTTCTATATACATAATTGTTTTTTTTAAATTAGTGACAATCAATAATTTATCTTGCATATTTCCTCAACTTTAGAAATCATTTCATTATTAGCAAATAAATATTCTGTTATCGTATTTATTCTTCTTTCAATATCACTTTTACTTTTTATTTTTTTTAGTATACTATGATATTTATTATCCTTATACTTAACATATTCTTCATCATATTTAAAATTAATATGATTATCTTTTAATTTATTAGTAACAACATCGATGTTTTTAAGAGGAAATCCGCAACGATTATTTATTATTTTATAACCAAACAAACTATTAATAATTAAGCAATCTTCATTAAAGACATTATAAAAAATTCCTATTTTAATTATTTCTACATAATTTTTCATCAACACCTCATCTATTGTATTGCAATTTTATTATAACAAAAAAAATGTCCAATTGCAAATTTTTAAATAAAAAAGATTAAAAATTTTTAACCTATTTAATTATCATATATTCGTTGTTTTAAATTGGTATTATTACCTGTTTTATAAAGTTTTAAAAAAATACAAATTAAAAATACTCTTCTTCCTTCTTATCTTCTAAATTAATTGCTTCTCTTTGATTAAAATCTGTTTTAATAATTTTTCTAGTATTTTCATCAACATCATATATTGGTTTAAGATTAAATTTTAATATTCTAGATAATATGATATTAGGAAAAATATTAATAATTCTATTATATTTTTTAGTTGTTTCATTATAATATTTTTTAGCTAAAGTTATTTCTTCTTCAACCATATTAAATTGTTTTATAACATTTAAAAATACAGGATTTTGTTTTAAAATAATATTAGAATCAGCTATTTCCCATAAATGATCGATATATTTATTCAATTCAATATTAGTAGTTATTTTTTCTTTAATTGTTTGTTTAGTATAGTCTTCTTTAGTTAAAAATAATATTCTATCGATAGTATCTTTTTCTAAATTATATTGTTTAAATATATTAACTAAAGTAGGAATTAAATTAATTCTTTTTTGAAAATAAGTATCTAATTCTATAAATAATTTATCAGTTTTATTATTTAAACTATTAAATAAATTATACATTCCATAAATATAACATATTAAAATTATAATAATTATTATCCACAAATTACATCACCTATAAATTATTATACCATACTTTTTTATATTTTATTTGGGTTAAAGTCAATTACCACATTTACTTTACTATTTAAATATTTATCA
>CALVKO010000037.1 GCA_944332725.1 uncultured Bacilli bacterium | reverse complement strand
GTTTCAACAATTTTTTCTTGATAAGAACATCCGGACAATAATATTAAAAATAGCCAAAATAATTTTTTCATTTATTCCTCCCCTTATTATTATGGTTATATTATTTTAAATTAATTCTTTTTCATATAATTTTTTATAAAATTCGTTTGTTTTAATTAAAGATTCGTGAGTTCCCTCATCTAATATTTGTCCATCATCGATAATTATTATTCTATCAGAATCAATTACTGTCGATAATCGATGAGCGATAATTAATACCGTATACTCTCCTTTTAAATTGTTAATAGCAGTTTGAATATTTTTTTGAGTTTCGTTATCTAAAGCACTAGTAGCTTCATCAAATAAAATTATTTCTGTTTTTTTTAAGAGTGCCCTTGCAATTGCTAATCTTTGTCTTTGCCCACCAGATAAAGTTATTCCTCCCTCACCTACAATAGTATCATAACCATCTTTTAAAGTCATAATAAAATCGTGTAAGCAAGCAAGTTTACAAACTTCAATCATCTCATCTAAAGTCGCATCTTCTTTAACTAATCTTAAATTATCTTTTATTGAAAAATTAAATATATAAGGATTTTGCGTAATAATTGACATGTTATTTCTAATCGAATCTTTAGTTAATTCATTAATATTAACATTATCAATTAATATTTCACCTGAATCTATTAAATATAATCTATTTAATAAACTAAATATAGTTGATTTACCACTACCGCTTTTACCAACAAAAGCAACAGTTTCATTAGCATTTATTTTAAAACTAATATTTTTAAGTATTACCTTATCTTCATTATAAGAAAAACTAACATCTTTAAATTCAAAATCACCATTAATTTTATCTAATACTTTATCACCAAAAATTTCTTTTTTAAATTTATCACTATCGATTATTTCAAATACTCTTGTAGCAGCAACATTAAATTTTTTAGCCAACTCAATTAAAAAACTCCAATATCTTAATAATTCTAATAAACGATCTTTATACATATAAATTATTACAAAATTGGATACGCTTAAGTAATTATTTAAACATAAAAATATCCCTAAAAATATTAAAAATAAATTACTAAAATCTTTGACACTAGCAGTTATAATATTGTATTTAGCATTAACTTTCTGCATTTTATAATTTTCATTATTAGATTCAACTAATTTATCTTCGGCTATTTTTAAAAAATTATTTTCGACATTTAAAGATTTAATATCTCTAGATCCCCTTATTAATTCACTAACTAATCCCGTATTTTTTTCGGCTAGTTTTCTTCTTTTTTTATCCAATTCAAAAAATTTTTTCATTCTTAAATGTTCAAATATAAATATAATTAATAACATAAGAATAAAATAAATAAACATTATTTTATTAATAAAATAAATTGCTATTAAAATACCAACATTACTTACAACATCAATTACGCCATCACCTAAATCAGAAAAAATATTTACTATTTCTCTTGTATCATTATTAATTCTATCAATAAATACGCCTGATGAATTATTATCTAATTCCGAAACTTCTAATTTCATAGTTTCCTTAGCAATACTTACTTGAATTCTTGATGTTGCTTTTAATGAATATTTATTAAATAAAACATTATATAAATAATTAAATAAGTTTCTTATTAATTCTACAACTAATATTATTAATGAAATCTTAATTAAATCTTTAAATAATCCATTAGTTAAAAATAACAACATTTTAGCGGATAATAATGGCGTTATAACACTTATACCACATAAAATTAAAGAAAAAATTAAAAATAATATTAAATATTTTTTATCTTTTTTAACAAATTTCCAAGTATTTTTAAAATTATTTAATATACTTTTTAATTCCATAAAACTCACTTCCGAAGAATATTATAACATTTTTAATTTATTTAAGCAAAAAAGAACTTAAATTTAAGCGCTAAAATACTTTTGCATATTTTTAAATGTCATAATTGATAGTTGTTGAATTGTCTCATTAAATAATTTAATATCACCAATTTCTAATGGATTATTCTGATAATCAGTATCAATATTTATCTCTTCAATAACAGCATAATAAGATAATTTTTGACTTTCATTGATATTAACTGGTGGATAATTATTTTTTATCAACTCATAATTCATAATAAGACGCGCTACTCGACCATTACCATCACTAAATGGGTGAATATTAACTATAGCCATATGTAATTTAATTGTCCTTTCAAAAACAGTTAAATTTTGCCAATCATTTTCATATTTTTGTTTTAATTCTTCCATTCTTTTAGAAACTAAACTAGGTTTAGTAAAATTTATTTCTTTACCATTACTATTTATTAAATAATTTTCTTTTATTTTATATTCACCTGCATTTATTATGATATCTTTACCAACAATAAAATGAATATTTTTGATTATTTCAATAATATCTAAATCTTTATTTAATATATCAAAAATATATTTGAATGCATTTTGATGATTTATAGTTTCATTAATTTCTCTTTTTTTATGTTTATCTTTAATATCTAAATTATAAGTATTATTTAATATTTCTCTTGTATCATTAAGGGTTAAAGTCATATTTGTTCCTTCAATACGATTAGAATGAAATGTAAATAAAGTTCCAAATTCATTTATTAAATAATCATAATATTGTTTTTTTAAGTTATCATTAAAATTAGTAATCTTATTTTGTTTTTCATTTAATTCAAATAATCTATCTAACATAAATTTTCTCCATAACTAATAATAGTATATCACACTAATAAACAAATAAATAATTTTTTAACAATATTATCTTTAAATATTAAGTCCACTTATATCAAATACTTTACTTATCATGTTATTGCCTATATTACTATAAACCTTATTTTCTAAAGTAATTATATCATTTTTAATTTATTTAATCAATATAACTTGAAATTAACTTAAAAATATGTTATTATGTATATAGATGTGATTTACATCATATAATAAAAAGGTAATGCTTAATTTAGCTAGTTAAGTATCTACCTATTAATTGTGTGTAGATACCTAATCTATGTTGATGATTAGGTATCCTATTTTATTTCTATTATGATTAATAGAGTTACTAATAAAATGATTATAATTAATAAAAATATATTTATTATAAATACATCTTTTTTAGTCATTTTATCAATCCTCCTTTCAGGAGGTAGATACCTAACAATCTTGCATTACCTATATAAATTATATCTTAAAATTAATTACATGTAAATAATTAATTTTTATTTTGCATTTTAAACTCTTTAAATATTTTAGTTAATGCTCTTTTTTCAATTCTTGATACATAACTTCTAGAAATACCTAGTTGTTTAGCAATTTCTTTTTGTGTTACTTCTTCTTCATTATTTAACCCATATCTTTTAATAATTATCTCTTTTTCTCTTTCATTTAAAACATTAAAATATTTTTTTAATAAAACAATATTATCTTTTTTCTGAATATCATTTTCAAAATCAGGTTTTGGAGTCTTTAATATATCTAAAAATGTTATTTCATTGCCATCTTTATCAAACCCAATTGATTCATTTAAACTAATATTTTTACTATTTTTTTTATCACTTCGATAGTACATCAATATTTCATTTTCAATACATTTAGCCGCATATGTAGTTAACCTTGTTCCTTTTTTATAACTAAAACTATCTACTCCTTTAATTAAGCCAATTGTCCCAATACTAATTAAATCATCAACATCATTTTTTTTATGATCATATTTTTTTACGATATGCGCTACTAATCTTAAGTTATGTTCAATTAATTTATTTCTTGCTTCTTTATCACCCATATGCATTAATGATACACATTTTTTCTCTTCTTCTTTTGTTAATGGGTCTGGAAATACATTATTAGAATAAGCGGCTGTAAAAATATAAAAGTCTTTAAATAATTTTTTTAAAAATTCTAACATATCACACCTCAATTAAATTTTATGTTTTTACTTTCAAAACTATTAAATTTAAGATATAATAGTATTAATATATTATTTTTTCACATACTAGAAAGGGTGATTTTATGTACTACGATTATTCAAACAAAGCATATAATTTACACATTATTAAAACAGATAAATTTAAAACAGTATCAGTTAGAATAAACTTTAAAAAATTATTAGAAAAAAAAGATATAACTTATCGTAATTTATTAGGAAAAATATTATTAAATTCAAATAATACATATAAAACAAAAAGAGATTTAGATATTGAAACTGAAAATTTATATGGCATTGGAATTGGGTGTTCTAACTCATTAATGGGAAATTATATTGTAACTTCATTCAATTCTAATTTTTTAAATGAAAAGTATACTGAAGAAAACATGAATAAAAAATCAATTGAATTTTTGTTAAGTTTAATATTTAACCCAAATATTGAAGATAACAAATTTAAAGATTTTGAGTTAGCTAAAAGATTAGTAACTGATGAAATCGATTCTTTAAAAGATAATACTAAAAGATATTCTTTACAAAGAATGTTTGAAATATTAGGTAAAAATACTCCATTAGAATATAATTCAATTGGTTATAAAGAGGATTTACATCCTGATAATCTATATGAATATTATAAAAAAATGCTTAAAAGTGATTTAATTGATATATTTGTAATAGGTGATGTTAATGAAGAAGAAATAGTTGAAACATTTAATAAAAATTTTAATATTAATACAATTAAAAAACCTGGTATATCGCACTTTGTAACTCAAAATATAACTAAATTAAGTAAAGTAAAAGAAACTTTACCAATTGAACAAACCAATTTAAATATCGGATATAAAATAAAAGATTTAACCGAATTTGAAAAACAATATGTTTTATACATTTATACTTTTATTTTAGGTGGTAGTCCTAATTCAAAATTATTTAGAACAGTAAGAGAAAAAAATAGTTTATGTTATAGTATAAATGCTACATTTAAAGCAATATACAATGTTTTATATATTACAGTTGGGACAAATAAAGATGATGTTAAAAAATGTTTGAATTTAATTAAAAAAGAATTTACTAAAATGGGAAAAGGTGATTTTACTGATAATGATATTGATTCTGCTAAAATAACTTATATTAATAGTTTAAAAGATATTGAAGATTATCAAGCAAGCATTTTAAGAATGTATGAAAGTCATATTTATTTTAACTATGATTTATTAGATGAAAGAATTGAAAATATTAAAAAAGTAACTAAAGAAGATATTATTAACTTACATAAAAAAATTAATATGGATACAATTTTTGTTTTAGAAGGTGAAAATAATGAAGAAAATTAATTTTAAAAATTTAGATTTAGATTTATTCTATGAAAAATTAGATAATGGCTTAGAAATATTTGTCTTACCTAAAACAAATGTTAATAATATTTATGTTACTTTTAATACAAAATATGGTTCTAATATAAGTGAATTTAAACCAATTGATAAAGATAAAATGATTAAAGTTCCTTTAGGTATAGCCCATTTTCTAGAACATAAAATGTTTGAACAAGAAGATGGTTCTGATATATTCTCATTTTATAGTGAAAGAGGCGCCGATTGTAACGCTAATACTAATTACACTAAAACAACTTACCTATTCTCTTGTCCTAACTTTTTAGAAGAGAACATTAATATGTTATTAGATTATGTCCAAGCACCTTATTTTACTGACGAAAATGTCGATAAAGAAAAAGGAATAATTACACAAGAAATTAAAATGTATCAAGATATGCCAGGAACAATGATATATGACAAAATAATCGAGAATACTTTTAAAATTCATCCAATGAAACATCCGATTATCGGTGATATTGAAAATATTAATAAAATTACCAAAGAAAATTTATATACTTGCTATAATACTTTCTATCATCCTTCTAATATGTTCGTAGTAGTTACTGGTAATGTTGACCCAAGTGAAACAATAAATATAATTAGAGAAAATCAAAGTAAAAAAGAATTTAAAAAACAAGAAAAAATTAAAATTAAATCTTATAATGAGCCAAAAGAAGTAGCTAAAGAAAATGATGAAATAAAATTAAATGTTAGTATTCCTAAATGTGCTATATGTTATAAATTAAAAATAGAAAAAAATATTCAAAATATTTTCTATTTACTAACATTATTTGATTGTAAATTTTCTTCAACTAGTGAATTTGTCCATAATCTATTAGAAGAAAAAATAATTAACGATAATTTGGCCGTTGATTTTGATGATAGTACTGATTATATTTTAATGTTTGTTTTAGGTGAATCAACTAATCCAAAAACATTATTAGATAAAATTAAAAAAGAAATGCAAGATTTAAACATTTCCGAAACAGATTTTGAAAGAAAGAAAAAAGTATTGTTAAGTTCAATTATATATATGACAGAAAATATATTTAGTTTAAATAGTAATATAACAAGTGATATTATAAGATATGATAAATTTAATGATAATAAATATAACGATATTAAAAATTTAAATTATAAAGATTTTATGAATTTTATTAAAAAAATTGATTTTAAAAATAATACTACTTTAATAATTAATCCAAAAAACTGATTCACATCAGTTTTTATCATTTGTAACATCACCATCGCCACTAACAGGAATTACATCTCCTCCATAAGTAGACCTTGGCTTTAATAATGCTTTAATAAAATCTTTATCGCGAGCCAATATTTCTCTTATTTCCCTTTTAAATTGTCCTGGATAATCTCTTAAATTAGAACTAACCCCATAAGCTTCTATTCCTAAATTTTTAGCAATATATAATGCTCGATATAAATGATACTTTTGTGTTACAATAACAACTTTTTTAACCTCAAATATTTCTTTAGCCCGATACAAACAATCATATGTTGATATACCAGCGTGATCCATAAATATATCATTAGATGGTACGCCTTCATTAATTGCATATGTTTTCATAACATTTACTTCATCATAATCATCTTGCATATGATCACCACTCATAATAATTTTATTAGATACTTTATTATTATATAAAGTAACACCTGTTAAAATTCTATCTTCTAACATTGGTCTTGGTTGATTACCATATACACCTGCTCCTAAAACTAAAATACAATCAATATCATTTAATTGCATAGCATCTTCTACTGTAATTATTTTATCTTTATTAGTTAATACTACATAATAATTAACACCTAATACACAAATTATAAATAATATTATTGAAATTAATAAATATTTTACTATCTTCATAAAAACACCTATAACTATTTTATCACATAAATTATTTATTTTCGATTAATTTTTCATCTTTATATTCATAGTCTAAATAATTATCTTTAGATATAATAGTTTCTCCTAATTGTTTTTCTAATTCATCACGAGCAACCTTAGCCACATTACCACCTATTTTAGCGACTTTTATATTATTTCTTAATCCTTTGGGTTTTTGTTTAGAAGCTAATCTTTTAGTTGCCTCTTCACCTAAATCAGCTAATGTTACTTCAATACTATCCATATTATCCCTTAAAGATTCTTTTCTTAACCCTTTATATTCTTTGTACTCTTTAGCAGTCATACCTGACCAACTTTTATATATTTCATTTGTTAAAATACCATATTCATAATTTTCAGTAATACCATTTTCCTTCCATACATCGGTTAAACTTTTTCTTTGCTGAATTCCCTTTATTCGCTTAGCTATCCATAATTCATCGTATCCTTTAGAACGATACAAATCTATTAATCTTTGAATACCAAGTGAAGGATCAAATACTTCATCAATTCTTTCACTACCTAATTTAGCTAACCAAAGTTTCACTGGTTCGGCATTTTTACTTGGTATTGATTCGATTATTCTAAACATTCCTTCGATGTCTACGACATCAGTCAAACGATATTTACCATCTTGGGCTTTCAATTTCAACTGGTGACAATTTGTCACCGTTTCATTTCCTTCTTCTTTTAATCTTTGTTTTAATTTATTCCAGTATTTTCTTCCATCTTTACTTTCTGATAAAATACCTACAATATCAACCACACTAATATAATATTTTTCAGTTTCTTTATCCCAAATAGTCCTAATATTTTCATTATTAAATATTTTATTAATTAAATATGTTTTATCTTGCTTCATATTCCTCCTTCTAAACTCCTACAAACAAATTATAGCATACATATATTTGCTCATCAATAAATAATTTTAAACTTAATTACTAATATTTTTTGTATAATAAAAGTTGTAACATATAAATTACAACTTATCGTGTTTTTTTACTTTACCAAATTCATCAATACTTTTTATAGTAACTGCTTTATCATCAGCCAAATCATAAACAAGAGGAAAATCAGTCATATTTGTCAGATTGATTATTAATGATTTTCTACTATTAATTTCTTCTTTTAATCTTTCAGTGATTTCAAATTTAGATGAAATATTAATTACAAAGAAATCACTTTGATTTAATGTTAATTTAACAGCACCATTTTGATTTATACACATTCCATGACTATCTTTAATTACAATAGCTAAACCATCATAAAAATTTTGGGCCATATCATATTGAAATGGTATAACTAATTTACCTTTATTATTTATGTACCCATACTTTTTATTACTACATACAACAGCCATACCATCTTTAAAATTATAAGCATTATCATATTGACATGGAATTACAATTTTACCTTCACAATCAACATATCCATATTTCTTACCATCAAATATAACTGCTAAACCTTCACTAAAATCAGTAAACTTTTGATATTTACATGATATAACTAATCTACCATTTTTATCAATAAATCCATTTTCTTCTTCATCATCTATTTTAGCTAAACCATCATGAAATTCACGAGAATTATCATAACTACATTCAATAACCTTTTTTCCTAATATATCAATATAAAATTTATCACTTAAATCATCTTCTTTTAATTGAAACAAAGAATTATTCTTAGCTAATTTAATTTTTTTAATCAAAGTTTTTATTGAATTTGTTTCTTTAACAAACGCTAATCCTTCACTAAAATCAGATGCATGATCAAATTTATAATTAATAACTTTTCTACCATTTTCATCAATATATCCAAATTTTCCATTTCTTTTAACACAAGCTAATCCATTTTTAAAACTAGCAGCAGATTCATATATAAAAGGTATTACTACATTACCTTTAGTATCAATATATCCATAAACTATATTATTATTTTTATCAAATTTAGCTACTACTGCTTTATCAAAAGAAAAGTCCATTGCATCTACATAATTACATGGAATAACTTCTTGACCAATCTGATTAATATATCCAAATAAACCATTTTTTTTAACTAAGCATAAACCATTCTTAAATTCACTAACATAATCATATTTAAAAGAAACTATCTTTTTTCCATTTAAATCTATAAATCCATATTTATTACCTTTTCTTACTTCAATTAATCTTCTATCAATATAATAATTTTCTACTTTTTCTAAATTACTTTCTAAAAGTTCTGGAATTAAAATAAGTTTAGTGTTATCATCACTTAAAACTACTTCACCAGATACTAAGTTTGCTTGATATTTATTATTCATATTAATCTTCCCCCATTAAATTATCGCTTATATTCAAATTTTTTTATTTTATTTAATTCTTCATCATTTAATATGATGCTATCATTATTATATCTTATTTTAATTTTTCTTTGATAAGTTCTTACTTGATATATTTCTTTTTTTCGTAAATCATACGCAACAGCATATCCTAGTTTATCAGTAAGATATTTTATTTTATTTTTTTCACTAGAACAAATATTATTTAATGTTTCAAAACGAACAATTTCATTATTTTTATTTATAATAAATCTTTGATTATTAGATGATACAATACTTAATCCTTCACTAAAATCATGAGCACCATCATATTGACATGGAATTATTTCTTTTGCTGTTTGATCAATATAACCATATTTTCCATCTTTTATTACTAACGCTAAGCCATTATTAAAATCAGATACATAGCCATACTTATTACAATCAATAACTTGTTTGCCATCTCCGTTTATAAAAATCCATTTACCATATGTTTTAACACGGGCTAATCCATCACTAAATTGATAAGCTGCATCATATATACATGGAGTTATTTCATCACCTAATTTATTATAATAACCATATTTGTTATTATTTTTAACTATAATGTATAAACCACAATTATTAAAAATACTATCATATATGCATGGAATTATCTCTTTACCATTCTTATCAATACAGCCATATTTATTGTCTTTCTTGATTATTGCCACACCTTTTATAAAACTTCCTACATATTGATAATTTTTACAATCAATCACTTTATTTCCATTAATATCAATATAATATTTTTTACCTTTTAATTCAACAATGGCTAAACCATCACTAAAATCTTCAGCATCATCATATATACAAGGAATTATTTCTTTACCTTTTTTATCGATGTATCCACATTTATAATTATATTTTTTATTATTTTGTCTTACTAATGCTCGTCCTTCACAAAAAGAATGCATATCATAATATCTATTAGTAGTAATTACTGATTTCCCTGTTTTATCTAAATATTTATAACTTTCATTTTTATAAACTAAGGCTAAATCTTCTCTAAATTCTTCAGCATCTTCATATATACAAGGAATAATTTCTTTTCCAAATCTATCTACATAACCATATTTTCCACCTTTAATTACTAATATTAAATCTTCACTAAATTTATAAATATGATCATATTGGCATTCTATAACATTGTTCCCCCTACTATCAATGCATCCATATTTATTATTTTTCTTTACTAATGCTAATCCATTGCTAAATGGCATAATAAAATCATAATCAATAACTTGGTTATAATAACTATCAATTTTATTTAAATTTTCATCTAATAATTCTGGCAACAATAGTAACATATTTCTTTCTGTTGTACATTTTTTTCCATTTTCTAATTCTAATTCATATATTTCTTCAAGTTCTATCATATATTCAACTCCTAACAAGGTATATTTTAACATACAAAGTATTAAAAAACAATAAAAGTTTAATATTTTACTAAATCTTTATGAATAATTAGTAAAAATGTTACATTTTTTAATAACTAATAATTAGTGAAAATGTTACATAAATAAAAACCAAA
>CALVKO010000036.1 GCA_944332725.1 uncultured Bacilli bacterium | reverse complement strand
ATAACCTTTTTATTCTTTGATAATTCTTCATATTGTGCTAAAACAATAATATTATTTTTAGCATATTCATCACCAAATAAATTAAATATTTTATCTAACTTGTTAGATTTAGTATATAAACTTTCTGGTATATAGAATATATATTTTTTATTAAAATCAGCATTTAACATATCTTTAACAACTTGTACCAATAATAATGTTAATAAAACTTCTATTTTATCTTCAGCAACAATGCCATCGTAATATGTTTTATCTACAATATAATCGCTATATACTTTACTAAAATTGATATTATGATTTAGTTCAACTGCATAAGTATTTTTTATTGATAAACTATTATAATTTAATTCAAATAAACTTGTTTCTAATTTTTCAATTGTTTCCTTAACAATAGATTTATAAGTTTTTTGAATTTTTAATATACTACTAATCATAGTATTCATTGTTTTTGGATCAACTTCAGTTCCAATTAATTTAACCATTTTATTTTTATAAGTTTGTTTTTTTATCTTAGTATCATCAATTACTAAATAAGTGTGTTCTAAATGCATAATTAAAGTAAATATATTAGTGTATTTTTTAACCTTTTCACTATATTTATTATCAGTACCTTTATATGCTTTAATCATTTTTTCTGCTGCTTCTTTTAATGCATTTTCAATTCTAGTATTCATATTACGGCCATTATATTCAACATTGACATCTCCGCAATAATTATAATATTTACCATCAATATATACTTTTAAGAAGTTTTCTCTAATAGTTGCTTCATTAGTTTTTAAAGTTTCATCATTATTTAAAACTTCAATAATTTCCTTTAATTCTTCTTCTTTCATAAACATAATTTTTTCAATTATATTTTTGAATTTTTTCTTTTTATTTTGTAACATTTCTAATTTTAATTCAACTTCAGCAACTTTAGGTTCTTCTTCTTTTTCTACAACGACTGGTTGTTCTTCTTCAATTTCAATTTTCTTAGCATAAGCATTTTCGATTTCATCTTTATCAACTTGAATCATTCTAAAATACATAGTTTTATCTAAATCTTCTGCTTCTAAAGGTTTTAAATCAGTAATTGTTTCATCAATTTTTTCATCTTTTACTTCTTCAACCTTAGTAACTTTTACTTCTTCAACTTCTTCTTTTATATTATTTTGAATTTTTTCTGGTTCTGATTTTTCTTTAATATATTCATCATTAACTATTTTTTTCTTATCCTTTTTAATTAATTTAATAATATTTTTTATAAATATTTTTATTTTTTTAACTACATTTGCCATAAATACATCAAATTTCTTCATATCTTTTTCCTTCTTATTCTTCTTAATTGTTAATGTCACTAAATAAACAGTAATAATAATTGCAACTAAAACATAAGGATTAAATATTGTTTTTTTAAATATACCAAAAGCGGGTAATACTTTAACAACTTTTCCAACTATTTGTTCTTGCGTAATTGGATCATCCTTAGCATCATTAGCATCCCCTTTAGTTACATAAGTACCTTGGTATGCTTCAATAACTCTATGAGTTATAAATTCACCATCTTGTTTAAATGTAATAATATCATCTAATTTTATATTTTTAGAATACTTAACAACTATCCAATCACCAGGTTCAACTGCTTCTCCCATACTTCCTGTCTGCACTTCAAATACAGAGTAACCAAAAAAACTAGAGTAATCATTACCTAATAATTTGACTTGGATATTGTTATATATAGAAATTAGTAAAACTATTCCAAAAATAAAAATCAATATATTTAAACCGATATTGGCAACTTTTTCTAAAATTTTACCTTTATTTACCATACTATATCAACCCTATCTTCGACTCTTTTCTTACTATATATAATTTTACCATATTCGACATTTTTTTACAATACTAAAAATTAAAAAAAAGAATGTTTAATCATTCTCTTTAATTTCTTTAGCAACAATTTTTTCAACTTGCACAATAAACCAAATCTTTTCAATTGTTGTTTCACTTTTTTCTATTTTATTTACTCTTAATATTAATAATATCTTATTAAGTAAATTTTTAAGATTATCTTCATTTAAATCATCTTCACTAACATTAATACTATTTAATCGATATTTATTACTAATTGTTTTAGCAATATTATTACTAGAAAAAATTGGTACACCAGTAATAATAATATTAGTTGGATTCATTGCAAATAAATCAAAATTATCGCTATATTTAATAATTTCATCATAATCAGTTATATTATATACTTTTTGAATAGTTAATTTTTTAAAATAATCGAAACTATAATATAAATTCAAAACATCAGAGATAGTTAATGTATCATTTAATATCATCATTACTTTATCTTTAAAATATTCAATGTCATAAGTTTTATATAACTCATATAATTCTTTTGCTTTTAAAACTGATTGTAATTTTAATTGCTTTAAAGCACTATCAGATTTAAACTCAAATAATCCTGGTTTACCACTAAAGATTTTCTTATTTAATTTTTCTAATTCATTTTCTTTAGTTTCAATTTGATCAATAATAGTTTTTAAGCCTTTATACTCTTTTTTATCAGTTGTAAGTAATTTTTCATATTCATCTTTAAAATATTTAAACATTGGATAAAATTCTAAATAATTTTGATATTCTAAAATATTTAGTTTTAATTTTTCTAAAGCAGGCGCTACTTTATCAACATCAGTAACTTCTGGAATTAAAGTTTCAAACGCTGTTTTGCGTCCTTTACTATCACTTAAATATTGTTCAATATCTAATTCTTTAGTTTTAGCCATAGCTATTATGTCACTAATAGTTTCTTTACTGGCCATATTTAAATCAATATAAGCATCTTGTAATTTTTCTAAACAATGAGCATAATCTCTAATTTTATTTTTCTCCATTACTTCTTTTTGTAATGTTAAAATATAATTATTAAATTTACGACTATTTTTCTTAATTAACTTTCTAAAATTTAATTCTATATGTTGAATAAGTTCAGGATTTACCCAATAAATTTGTTCAAAAATTTCTGATACTTTATCATAACTACTTAATCTTCTATTTCTTACTTCTAAAAAAGCAGTCATGTATTCGTGAACATAACAAGTATAATTAAAATCATCACTTTCTAAATGAATACCTGCTTGTTCAAACTTATCTAATAAACCGTTTATTATTTCATTTAAAGATTTAAAATTAAATGTATCATAATTATTAATTTGATATAGTAAATCATCAAAACACATTTTTTCGACATAGGTATTAGTTGGATTTAAAAGAAATTTAACATTTTCTAAAGTCTCTAATTTTTCTGTTAATTTATCTAAATCAGTTGATTCTTTGACTTCAAAACTTTTAGCTTTAGCAATCAAATAATTTCTAGTGCTAGTTTTATATTCGTCATATCTTTCAATTATATTATCAATTGTTTCATTAAATTTCTTTTTATTTGTTTTAGTTTTAGTAGGCATAGTGGAAATTAATGTTTTTTTTGCTTCAATATCTTTATTTATAAACTCTAAAAAATTATTCATCTTCATTTTCCTCTTCTAACTCTATTTTACTTTCAACTAAAAATTGCGAAAAATCTGTAATATTTTGATAAACTTCAATCAATTCTTTTAAAGTTAGTGTCGATAAATCGAAATCTACTTTTTCTTCCCTTTTCATCTTATCACCTTTTTCCCCTATTCATATCCTTGTGTATCTTTTAAGAAATTTAATGAAATATATATTTCAGCACCATCAGAATCTGTTTCTAGACTATCAATATCTTGTCCTTCAATCCAAACATATACTCTTGTTTTAGTTATACCATCTGGTACAGTAAATAAAGGTTGTTCGAAATCTTCATCAGTCATTGTTTCTTGTAATTCAAAATAATTTGGATCAAGATTTGGTGAACCAGATACTGTATTTGCTACAAATATAGGACCACCTGCTCTAGTAAATGCATATGTTGGAAATTCTTGTCCATCGATTAAATTAACGCCATATTTAGTAGCCCTTTCAATAGAAAGATTTGAATGTGCTTTACTATTTGGCTCAAAAATAATAGAATAACAATTATTATTACATTCAATATTTTGAACTTCATTTGCTGGAGCATCTTTAGCAACAGAACCTAATTTAACAATACCAATACGAGCAGAATTTAATAAACCTATCATTTCCTCTTCAGCATCTTTTTCCATTGTGATTGAAGTACCATATTCAAAATATAAATTATCGCTTACCGGAGAACCAGAATCATTTTTAAAAAACAAATCAAATGCTATATAATTATTGTACTCATTTCTGCCACCTTCATGCATTAAATTAGTTCTTATATAACCATTATCTTTATCCTTATTTGGATATCTAACCCCACTACTTGAAAACATATTAAATATTGGACTATCATGATTAGTAATTCCATTTGAAGAAATAGGTACTAATCCACCACCTGCCCATTGACTTGTATTATTAGGATAAGTATATCTTAATCCTCTTATAAGTTCATCAGCAGATATAATTAAATCAGTATCAAAATTAATACCATCTAAAGAAATAGATAATCCAGTATTCTTTTTAACCGTCATAGTAAATGTTTTTACTCTAACATTTAAATTGGTTGAAAACCACGCATATGTTGAAAAAATAAGCAAAATACCTACTAATACCATAATAGTGATAGTAACTTTTTTATTTGTTTTTTCAATAATTCTTTGTCTAAGAGTATTTTGTTTTTTCATTTTTCACCACCTAATTAATAAAGGAAGAGTAATTAACCAAATTACTCTTCTTTATTATCAATTATTCACCATTTGTTGGAGTAATATCTGTACTTGGTCCATCATAACCTGGAATATCAGATTCATTATATCTTTCTTTAGTGAATCCAAAATTAACTGTAATTTTCTTTCCTAATGAAGCAAAGTCATAATTATCGATATCTTGTCCTTCAATCCAAATGTAAACTCTAACTTTTGTAATACTATTTGGAGCTAATGTCATAAATTGTGGACGATCTTTACCAGCAACATTTTTCATTGTATCAGTAAAGTATGGGAATTCAACTAAGTTATATGTACTTCTATTTCCTGCAACATAAGTTTCATAATCTACAGTATTTTTTGTATAAGTATTGTAAGCTAATCCATCATAAATATTTACATTATCAGCAACTTCAATATCATTACTAATTGCATATGTTGGATATGCTGTACCATCTTCTACAGCAGTACAATGTGAACCAGCATTATATGAATTTGGATCATTAACATCGTCACCATCAGTAGTAGCTTTTCTTGTTAAACAAGATTTATCATACCAATTAATAGCATTTTGTACATGTTTCGTATCATTTGGTTCCCAAATTTGAGCATCTCTACAAATACCAGTTACTTGAACTTGACCATCAGCAGCAGGTACATTAGCACAAGTTATTTTTGTGATATTATCAGCTGAAGTTGTATCTGCTTTAACACGCCCGATTTGTGCGAAAGCAACTCTTACTGAATTTTCAATTCCAGCTTTAGCTTTTCCATCCACAGATACTTTAACTTCAGAATTAGTAGTTAAATAAATTGCTTCTTCATTTAATGGATTATTATCAGCATAATAAGCATTTCCTGATAAGTTTTTAATGAACAAGTCAAATGCTACATATCCATTTTCTTCTTCATATTCAACACCACCAGCATTTAAAGTAGTATGGTTATCAACTTGTTCAGATAATAATCTATAACCACCAGTAACTGCAGTTAAACTTCCTTTTTCAAATAATTTCATTCTTGATGAAGCTTTATCCATATCACCAACAGATGACATTGGAATTAAACCTTCTCCAGGTTGATCTAACCATTGATTAGCATTACCTTCATAAGGATCAGCATTTCTTGCATCTAATGTATATTTCCAGTTTTCTCCATCCATAGATAAGAATAAACCTTCTGTTGTTGCTATATTAACACTAAATTCTGCAACATTAACAGTTTTCATACCAATAAACCATGCATAAGTTGAAACTGATAATAAGATTGCACACAAAGAACAAATAGCAACTAAATCTCTAATTCTTTTACTTTTTTTACTATTATGTTTTTTTGCCATAATTTCCTCCTATATTTAAATTTTAGTAACCTAGAAGATTAATTAAAATCTTCTAGTTACTTTAATAATTATTCACCTAATGTTGGTCTCTTATCAACATCACTTGGTAATTCAGGATCACCATCATAGTTGATATCTTCACCATATAATTGTTCTTTAGTAAATCCAAATGAAAGTGAGATTTGTCCTCCTAATGAAGCAAAATCATAGTTATCAACGTCTTGTCCTTCAATCCAAATATAAACTCTAATTTTTGTAATACTATTTGGAGCTAAATAGAATAATTCTGGTCTTTCAGTTCCTTCTAAATTTTTCATTGTATCTGTGAATGTTGGAACTTTCATTAATTTACCTTTTGTAGCAGTCATAGCAACTGAAGCAGTATAACCATTGTATTCAGTACCATCATATACATCTACTTGATCAGTGTAATTAATTTCACCACTTACTGCATATGTTGGAACAAATGTACCATCAGTAACAGTACCACATGTACCACTAAATGAACTTGGATTAGTAATATCAGCCGCATTTCTCTTTAAACATGATTTTTCATACCATTTAATAGCATTATTTACGTGTTTTGTATCATTTGGTTCCCAAATTGTAGCATCTCTATTTGTACAAATACTAGAAACGCCATCACCACCTGTACAATTAATTCCTTGAATTTTTGAAGTATTTTCTTCAGTTGCAACTACACGTCCAATTTGTGCGAAAGCAACTCTTACTGAATTTTCAATACCAGCTGTTTTTTGTCCAGCAGCACCAGTTTTAACAACTGATTGTGGAGTTAAATAAATTCCTTCTTCATTTTTTATATCAACTGTATCATAATAAGCATTTCCTGATAAGTTTTTAACAAACAAATCAAATGCTACATAACCATCTTGTTCAGTAGTATCATTTTCAACTTGTTTAGCCATTACACGATAACCACCAGGTGATGCAGTAAAACTTCCTTTTTCATACAAAATTAAGTTAGATGAATCAGTATCGATTTTTCCAACTGTTGACATTGGAATTAATCCTTTGCCACCCCAACTATTTTTATTATCTGAATAAGTTCCTGTAACTCCAGGATCACTATAATTACTTTCATTAATTGTTACTGTGTCACCAAAATTTTTACCATCTAATGAAAGTGATAAACCATCGATTGCAGCAATTTCTACATCGAATGCGGTAACGTTAACAGTTTTCATACCAATAAACCATGCATAGGTTGAAACTGATAAAATAGTAGCACATAAACCAGCTCCAACAAGCAATCTTTTGACACGTTTTTCATGTCTTCTATTTCTTTTTTCCATATGTACCTCTCTCTTTTCATTAATTTTCTACGTACTCTGAATTGAAATCCATATAAACAGAGAATTCTCCACCTAAAATATCATCTGTACATTCAGGATCACTACCTTCAACCCAAATGACAATTGTGTATTTATCGATATCTCCAGGTTTAAAATCATCAACTTTATTACGAGCAACTAATTTTTCTTCTTCAAATGGAATAGTATCTGGCTCATTTCTTCCGTCAGAAGCTTTCTTAGCATACGTAACAGGTTGTCCATTTCGATAGACTCTAATTCTTACAGCACTGTCAATTTTTTTGATAACATCTGTGATAAAAAGTTCACTCCAATAGCTTGTAATTTCATCTCCAACATTCTCAACAAAAAATGTATAAGCAAGGTATTCAGAACCATTATGAGAACCACCAGTAGAATCATCTAAATTATCAGGTAACCAATTACCAGATATATTAGTGAATGTTTTTGGCGAAGCAACTGATAATTCTGCTTGATACACTTTATAGTTGGGATCATCGTAAATGATAATACCTCTACTAAAGTATAAGTTTTTATCCAGTGTTATACTAAAATTACCACTATTATAAATAATACCTATAACTAAATACAAAAGAATAAATAGGAAAAGAAATATTAATAAAGCTATTCTAAAGATTTTTTTAAGTTTTCTTTCATTTTTGATTTTCTTTGAACTAAGCTTAATCTTATCTTCCATAACTCTACCCCTTCATATTACCCTAGAAACTAGGGTCACTATGATATTCTTTACAATACAATATAATTATAACATACATATTTTTTTTGTCAATATAATATGTCGATAATTGTCGAATTTAATTTTACTTTATTTTTCTTTGATTTACAATAGTTTTTTGTAAATTGTTTACATTATTTGATTAATTTTATTAAATAATTTACACATATTGACATATATAAAGTCACATTTTACACTTTTATATTGATTTTTTACACATATATATGTATAATAAAGATGTAAAAGAAGAAAGAAGGGTTTTAAATGGCAATGAAATTTAAAATATTGTTAATTATTAGTTCTTTGGCATTAACATTAAGTTTGATGAGTAATACTTATTCAAGATATGTTGCTGATGTTGATAGCAATATTGATTTGTTATTCGCTAAATGGCAAATTTTAGTTAATGAAAATGATATTACCAATAATACTACAACTTCTATCAATATTACTCCAGTAATGGAAGAAAATGTTAACGTTGCTGAAAACACCGTTGCTCCTTCTTCTAAAGGTTATTTTGATATTGACATTGATCCATCTAATGCTGGTGTATCATTTGATTATTCAATCAATTTAAACATTGAAGATGAAAATATGCCTGATTTAATGATTAGTAAATATGCAGTTTTAGATAAAGATTATAATGAAGGAGATCAAATAACTACAACCACTATTTTAAATAATACAATAAATGGAACTGTTGATTATAATGCTACAGCACATGAACCATTTACAGTAAGAGTATTCTTTGAATGGTATGAAGGTGTTGATGAAAAAATGGATGATGAAGCTGATACAAATATAGGTTATGAAGCAGCATTAAATAATAAATCATTACTAGTAAATGCATCAATTAGTTTCAATCAAAAAATTTAAGAGATTTTTAAATCTCTTTTTTATTATATAAAAACGAATAGATTTTAACTATTCGTTTAATCAAAATATAACTTTTTTATTCTTTCTAACGAATCTTTTATATATTGACAACTAATTTTATATTGTTCAAAAACAATTTCAAATCCATTTTCATTATCACAAACAAAATTCCAATATTCTCTACCTATTAATAATTCTTCATCACAAAAAAATTGTTGTACTCTTTCCTGCTTCCAAATCTTATCTTCACCGTATTTATTATAAGCAGTAGCAAAAAATATATTAATCTTTTCATTTGTACCCAATAATTTATTCTTAAGCAAAAAATATTCTTGTAATAATTCACTTTTTTCGGCTTTAGCCTTTTTATTATCTAAGTCACCACCTGCTTTTAATTCGATTACATAATGCTCTTTTGTGTCTGGATTATAAAAATAATTGTCTGTTTCATGAGTTTTAATATAACTTTCAATATTTTTAGGTTGTACGCAATTAAAATTATCATAATCTTCTATACTAGGTTTAACGTGTTTATCATATTCAGTCAATAAATAATCAATATGTTGAGTTTGTTGAGGTAATAAATAAGATTCTATTTTCCCTCTTACTTCATAAGATAAATTTGCAATCGAATTTCCTATATTTTCTAACACTTTTCCAAAACTAGAGTCAAATGATCTTACAAAAGCCGAATAAAACATAAATTCTTTACCAAGTTCAGCAATAAAAACATTATTTTTTTTAGAATTTATAACGCCTTCAGGATCATCAATCTCAGAAGTATACCTAAGTTCAAATCCTTCAGCAAAGTTTTTAATTCCTAAATCAACAATTTGTTTAATCGCAGTAATTTTTTGTTCTTCTAATAATTCTTCTGTCATTTTATTTCTCCTTGTAATTAGTTATTAATAAATGTTCAACATCCTTTTTATTTCTATTTTGAATACTAACTAAATATTTTTTATCAAAAGATGAAATGTAAAATCCATTTCCTTTATATAAATTATAAATAAATTCAGTATTTTTTATAATTAACATAAATTTTGCTTTTGTCCTTTTCAAATAATTAAATAATCTTATTTGATCATTTTTATTAAAATCGTTTTGAGCATAAGTTGAAAATTCTGTATCATATGGTGGATCTAAAAATATAAAATCATTCTCTGTTAAATTAATCTTGTTACAAAAATCTTCAAAATCTAAATTATATATATTAGTTGTTTTCATATGATTTTTAATTTCATTAGAAGAAATATATTCTATTTTCTTCTTGAAATCTTTTTTATTATAACTTATACCACCATAAGGAACATTAAATTTTCCTTGTTTATTATATCTGAACATCGAAGCATAACAATATTCTCTAATAAAATAAAAAATAGCTGATGAAAATTCATCTTCAATTTCTAATTCATATCTATAATTATATAAATATCGAAAATGCATATAAAATGCACTTTTTAAGGCTGCTTCCAGATTTTCTAATATATTAGTTTCAGTAAGTTTTCCTTTTACTTTTTCAATTTTACTCATTCTATATATTTTGGAATAAAAATTTTTTTGTACTTCACGAATAAAGTTATCAATTTTGATATTAAAACTTTCTGTTAAAACACCATTAAATTCATTGGCATGTTGAATAATAAAATCACATATCTTATCGTTAAACTTAATTTTTTTTAATTTTTCTTCAGTTATATCTTTACAAAAATTTTTATATAAACTTATTAATTCTACTGAATTATTATTTATAATTTTTTCAAGTAATAACCAATTATAATTTAATTGATTTAATTTTACAATAAATTTTTTATTATTATTTTTAATATATCTATATAATTTTATTAATTCAGTTGATTTATCATTTATAATTGTATTATCACAATTTATAGCAAAATATACTGCTCCACCACCGACAAATGGCTCAATATATCTAGTATATTTTTTTGGTAAATTAGATAAAATTACTGGTAATTCTTTTTCTTTTCCACCAGCCCATTTTATAAAAGACTTCATAAAAACACCTCTTACTTTTTGTGTTTGTAAAATAATTTTACCAAACAAACATATGTATGTCAATAATAAATTGATAAAAAATGTGTATACAAACACATTTTATTCTTCTACTTCATCACCATATTTAATTTCAACTATTAATGCATATAATTCATAAATAAAGATTAAGAAACATGGTACTAA
>CALVKO010000035.1 GCA_944332725.1 uncultured Bacilli bacterium | reverse complement strand
CTAAAATTTAAACATACTTTTTCTCCTTTTTATTATTAAATTTCCTTTTTTTGCATAATTTATTCTATTTTACTGATTTATTTTTTTAAATATCATATTTTTTAAATATCATATTGACAAAGTGTATTTGTTAATTTATAATTAATTATTAGAGATATATTTAATAGTTGAGTGTCCTCTTTTTTTATAAGGAGGTGATTCTATGTGGAAAGGTTTCTATGCAATATTTAGTAATATTAGTTATTATAATAATATTATTAAAACAAGATTCAAAAAACTAGAATAGAATAAAACACTTAACATAAAGTTCGATTATGATAAGTGTTTTTCAAAAAAACTATAAATTCATAGAGAAACACTCAACACGAACAATTAAATGTATCTCTTTTTTAATATATGAATTATTTCATATCTGTATACATTATAAATTATTTTATTTCATTTGTCAACTACAAATTAAGGTTCGATTCTATTAGGACCTCTAAAGATAAACATCGTTTCTTTTAATGAATTAGTTTCTAATAATAACATTGTAAGTCTATCGATACCGATGGCAAAACCACCGTGTGGAGGACAACCATATTTAAAAAATTCTAAATAAAATTTAATATCATTATCTAAACCTTTTTCTAATGCTTGATTTTTAAGTATTTCATAGCGATGTTCCCTTTGAGCCCCAGTAGTTATTTCACAACCTTTCCAAATTAAATCATAACCCTGTGGAATACCATTTTTTCTCATATGATAAAATGCTCTCTTTTTAGAACTAAAATCTGTTATAAATACAAATTCGTGATTATATTTTTCTTTTATGTATTTAGATGCTAATTTTTCTGCTTCAGCATTCATATCACCAACATCTTCATAATTAACTTCAAAATTATATTTATCTTTTAATTCTTTATATAATTCTTCTAATTTTATTCTTGGAAAAGGTTTGGTTGGTATAATCACATCGACATTAAATAATTTTTTTATTTCTTCACCATATTTTTCTTTTACTGCAGTTAAACCACTTATTAATAAATCTTCTTCAAAATTCATAATATCTTCAAAACTATCAATATAACTCATTTCTATATCAAATGAAGTAAATTCTGTAGTATGACGATAAGAATTAGAGTTTTCTGCTCTAAAAGCAGGAGCAATCTCAAAAACTTTATCAAATCCACTTGCTAAAGCCATTTGTTTATAAAATTGTGGACTTTGTGCTAAATAAGCTTTTTTATCAAAATATTTTAATTCAAAAACTTCTGATCCAGATTCACTAGCGGTACCAATTATTTTTGGTGTATGAATTTCGATAAAATTTTTTTTAATAACAAATTCACGCATCGCATTAATTAAACAAGTTTGAACTTTAAACATAAGAATATTTTTTTCATTTCTCAAATCTAAAAAACGATAATTAAGTCTAGTATCTAGTAATGCCGAACTACTATCTTTATAATTAAGTGGTAATTCTTCTAAACATCTACTAGTTACAACTATATCAAAAGGAATTAATTCCATACCATTTAATTTTACTTTTTCATTTTCTAATAATATTCCTTTAATTTTAATTGTACTTTCCAAAGTTAAATTATCCACAATATTATTTAATTCCATATTTTTTTCGTTTTTTTCAATAGTAATTTGTATTTTTCCAGTTATATCTCTTACTATTAAAAATTGAACATATTGCAAGTTACGGATACTATCGACAAAACCTTCAATAGTAATTTCCTTTCCAAAATATTGTTTTAAATCATTAAAATAAATTTTTTTCATATATACCTCCTATAAAAAACAGTTATTATCCACTAAAGGGACGAATAACTGTTTAATCCGCGGTACCACCCAATTTATTATATATTTATAATCATATAATATATAATCACTTTTTGAAATAACGGTTCTTCTCCGACTTATTTTACTAATAATTCAAATAAGTAGCTCCAAAGTGTCTTTCATCTCACTATATTATTGCATTTCACCAAACTACAACTCTCTAAAAATATAAATAAAATTACTCCTCTTTTTCATCGCTGATAAAATAATTGTAATAAATATTGATATTTTTGTCAATTTTATTTTAACAAATCCTTAACAATTTATTTATAAAAAAAATATGTTATCCACAATTATTAAAGTTATCCACATTTTTATTAACATATGTGGACTATTTTATTAACATATTATTTGACATGTGCATATACTTATCCACAACTATGTGGATAAGTAGTATTTCCCAACAAATTAAATAGTTTTAGTATGTGGAAAATATGTTTTTTTCTATTTTTTTATAGCGTTTTTATTAAAAATAGTGTAGAATATATGTGTATAAAGTGGGTGATAGTTTATGGATATCAACAGTATTTGGAATTCTTTTTTAGAAAAAATGGAACAAAGTTTAACACCGGTATTATATGATATGTGGTTTTCTGAAACTAAATTAGTAGAATTAAATGAAGAATATGCTAAAATATTAGTTCCTATGCCAGTACATAAAAAACATTTAAAAGAAAACTATATTGATTTAATAGAAAAAACTTTTACTGATGTTACTGGCTCTATTTTTAAATTTGAATTTGTTACAGAAGATGAATTAAATAGTGAAAACATAATCGATGTTGATGAAATAGGTGTACCTGAATCTGCTATTCAACAAACTAATTTAGATCCAAAATATACTTTTGAATCATTTATTTCTGGAACTAGTAATAAATTTGCTAAAGCCTCTGCTTTAGCTGTTGCCGAACAACCGGGAAATATGTATAATCCATTATTTATATATGGAAAAAGCGGTTTAGGAAAAACACATTTAATGCACGCTATTGGTAATTATATTAAAGATAATAGCAGAAAAAAAGTTTTATATGTTACTGCTGATACATTTGTTAATGATTTCTTAAAAATATACCGTAAAGATAATGATAATAATTTTGATAATATCGATAGTTTTAAAGAAAAATATCGTAATGTTGATGTATTAATGATCGATGATATTCAGTATTTAGAAATAGCACATAAAACACAACAAGAATTTTTCAACACATTTAATGAATTATATACTAATAATAAACAAATTGTTATTGCATCAGACCGTTCACCTGATGATTTAAAAAAATTAGAGGAAAGATTAAGAACAAGATTTGTTTGGGGATTAATTGTTAATATTCTTCCACCAGATTATCAATTAAGAATTGATATTATTGAAAGAAAAATTGATAGTAATAATTTAAATGTTTTTTTTCCACAGAATGTAAAAGAATATATAGCAAATAATTGTACTACTGATATTAGAAAACTTGAAGGTGCTATTACAAGAACTATTGCTTATGCGACTATTATGAATGGTTCAGATATAACTTTAGAATTAGCAATGGATGCATTAAAAGAATATTTTGGCGGTAGTGTTATATCTAAAAATAAAATAGAACAAGTACAACAAATTATTGCTAATAACTACAACATAAGTTTAGAAGATATAAGAGGTAAAAGAAAATCAAACGATATAACAATTCCAAGACAAATTGCTATGTATATATGTAGAATATACTTAAAAGAATCATTACCTAAAATTGGGGCTGAATTTGGAGGTAAAGATCATACTACAGTTATGCATGCTGTCAATAAAATAAAAAAAGAAGTAGAGACAAACGATGAATTAAATATAGAAATTAATAAAGTTATTTCCCAACTTCCGTGGATAACTCAATAATATCCACATGTTTTTCCACCTTATATTTCAATATATTTTATAAGGTTTTAACAAAGTTATCCACATTATCCACAACAATAATAATAATATATATAATATAAATAAAAAAAGGAGCTGAAAATTTATGAATTTTAAAATAAAAAAAGAACATTTAATAAAACATTTAAATTATGTTATAAAAGGTATATCTAATAAAAATATTAGACCTATTCTTAATTGTATTAAATTTGAATTAACTAATGAAGGATTATATTTATCTAGTACTGATAATGAAATAGCAATTAAAACATTTATTACTAAAAACGAAATAGAAGAAGGATATAACTGTGGAAAATTTGTAGTATTTGGGAAATATATATATGATATAATAAGAAAACTTCCTAATGAAATAATTAGTATAGAAGAAGTTATGGATTCTAAAATATTTATTTCCACAGCAAATAGTTCATTTTCATTAAACTGTAATAATGTTAATGAATTTCCTGATTTGGAATTAGAAGATTGTAAAAATCCTATTATATTAAGTAATAAAGTATTAAAAAATATATTTAATCAAACAACTTTTGCAGCATCTACTCAAGAATCACGTCCTGCTATCACCGGTATGAATTTTAAAATATCTAAAAACATATTAGAATGTACAGCAACTGATTCTTATCGTTTAGCAAAAAAGACAATAATTTTAGAAAACACTATAGATGAAGATATAAACATTATTATTCCAACTAAGAATTTAATTGAATTATCAAGAATGTTTAGTGATGAAGAAGAAAATGTCGAAATTCATATATTTAATAACAAAATAATATTTAAATTTGGTACTATAATAATGTTATCTAGATTAATAAATGGTACGTATCCAGATGTTTCAAGATTAATTCCAACCGATTTTCTATTAAAAATAACTGTGGATATGCATGATTTTTATTCTTTATTAGACCGTGTTTCATTATTTTCCACAGAAGAAGAAAAAAATACTGTTAAATTAGAATGTACTGATAATACTGTTGTAGTAACTTCTAATATTCCAGAAATAGGTAATGTTGTGGAAAAAATAGAAGTTGAAAAAAATAATGCAGAAAATATTAAAATTGCTTTCTCATCAAAATATATGATGGATGCTATTAAGGTATTGGATTGTGATAAAATTGAATTAGCCTTTAATGGGGAAATAAAGCCAATTATTGTAAAAAATCCAGAAGATGAAAATTTAATCCAATTAATAGTACCTATAAAAACATATTAAAATACAACAAAATTGTATTTTTTTTGTGCTTTCGACACAAATCGACAAAATTCGACATTCCTCTTATGATATAAGAGATAAGCCAAATTATTGGTTAGAGGGGGTGTTTATTATGATAGAGGAGTATTTTATTAATGAAGATACATTATTGTTGATTCCAAAAGATAAAAAAACAACTAAAATATTTGACATTAACGGTGAATATATTATTAAAAAAAATATTTTTACTGTGGTTGAAGAGAGTTGTCAATACTATGGTAGTACTTATAATGGACGATATGTAAGCGCAAAAAAGACTTTGGATATGGACTATAAGCTACCAATTATTATTGATGAAGTAAAAGAAGTTGTTTTATTTCCTACATGTTCACCAAAATTAAGCAAATGTATATGGATATGTGTTAATAATGTAGAAAATTATAGTAAAAGTAAAAAAAATTCTATTATAAAATTCATTAATGGAAAAAATTGTGAAGTTGATGTAACAATTAATATTTTAGAAAATCAAATTTTACGTGCAACTTTATTATTAATGAAATTAAAAAAAAGAAAAAATAATCCTAAAAAAATAGGCTAATCACCTATTTTTTTGCTTCTTTTCTCTTTTTTTATGATATAATATATATATGAGTATGGGTGTACATAAATACATAAAATACGAAAATTTGGACATTTATTAAAAAAAGAGGTGACCTTATGTATTTAGATGAATTGCAACTTCAAAATTTTCGCAATTATGATTCATTAAAAATTAAATTTAATAGTCATGTTAATATTATTTATGGCAATAATGCTCAAGGAAAGACCAATTTATTAGAAAGTATTTATGTTTTAGGTCTTACTAAATCTCATCTATTAGATAATAATTTAATTCAAAATGGTAAAAATAGTTGTAAAATAAAAGGGATAGTAAAAAAAAACAAATTTAAAATTAAATATGAGGTAAATTATTTAGATGATAAAAAAGTTTTAAGAATAGATAATCAAGAGATAAAAAAAATAACTGAATATATTAATAATAGCATAAATATAATCATTTTTTATCCAGAAGATTTAGAAATAATTAAAGGATCTCCTAATAATCGTAGGAATTTTTTAAACTTAGAACTTAGTCAATTATCAGATAATTATTTAAAATTATTAACTGAATTTAATAAACTATTAAAAATTAGAAATGATTATTTAAAAAAAATGGCTAAAAATATTGATGTGGATAACACTTATTTTCAAATAATAACAAATTATTTTGTGGATAAATCAGTATTAATTTATAAAATGCGCAAAAAATTTGTTGAAAAATTGAATGAAAACTGTGGAAAAATATTTGAAGAAATTACAAAATTACCAGATTTTAAGATTTCTTATGTAACTAATTATGATACAGAAAATATAAAAAATAATTTATTAGATAAATTAAATAAAAACATAAAAAAAGAAATTAAGTTAGGCAGTACCTTATATGGACCACATCGTGATGAATTAGAATTTTATTTAGGAAATAATAATTTAAAAATATATGGTTCACAGGGACAAAAAAGAATGGCTGTTTTAGCTACTAAATTAGCAGAAATACCTATTTTTAAGCAATTTAAAAATATTAATCCAATTTTATTATTAGATGATGTGTTTAGTGAATTAGATGACATAAAGAAAAATAATGTTATTAAATATCTTGCTGAAGATATTCAAGTTATTATAACAACTACTGAAATAAAAAAAATAAATAAAAAAAAGTTTTCTTCAGTAAGCATATTTAAAATAAAAAATGGCGAAATAATAAGAACAGAAGAGGTGGAAAAATGAAAGAAAGTCATTACGATGCTTCCGATATTCAAGTATTAGAAGGATTAGAAGCAGTAAGAAAAAGACCAGGTATGTATATTGGTACTACTAGTAGTAAAGGATTACATCATTTAGTCTGGGAAATAGTTGATAATGCTATTGATGAGGCCTTAGCAGGTTATTGTGATGATATTGAAATAACTATTAATAAAGATAATTCAATAACAGTAAAAGATGATGGTCGTGGAATACCAACAGGAATCCATGCTAAAACAGGATTATCCACAGTAGAAACAGTTTATACAGTATTACATGCTGGTGGTAAATTTGGCGGTGGCGGCTACAAAGTATCTGGTGGATTACATGGTGTTGGAGCATCTGTTGTTAATGCTTTAAGTAGTTGGGTTGAAGTTAAAGTATATCAAAATGGTAAGGTTCATTTTATTAGATTTGAAAATGGTGGTCATACTGTTGAACCATTAAAAGTAATTGATGAATGTTCTATAGATAGAACAGGTACAACAGTAACTTTTAAACCAGATCCAGAAATATTTACTGAAACAACTATTTATGATTATGATGTATTAAAAACAAGAGTAAGAGAATTAGCCTTTTTAAATAAAGGATTAAGATTAATATTAACAGATGATCGTGACCCATTAAATATAAGAAAAGATGAATTTGTTTATGAAGGTGGTATTAGTGAATATGTTAAAATGTTAAATGAAAATAAAACCCCAATTCACGAACAAATTATTCATTTAGAAGGTTCAGAAGATGATATATCTGTTGAAGTAGCATTACAATATAATGAAGGTTATTCATCAAATGTATATTCATTTACTAATAATATAAACACTTATGAAGGTGGAACACATGAAGAAGGTGTTAAAAGAGCACTCACTAGAATTATTAATAATTATGCCAGAAATAATAAGATATTAAAAGATAATGATGAACCATTATCAGGTGATGATGTTCGTGAAGGTTTAACAATGATTATTTCTTGTAAGCATCCAAATCCTCAATTTGAAGGTCAAACTAAAACAAAATTAGGAAATAGTGAGGTAAGAAAAATAGCCGATGATGTATTTAGTGATGGATTTGAAAGATTTTTATTAGAAAATCCAACTGAAGCAAAATTAATTGTTGAAAAATCAATGACAGCAGCTCGTGCTAGAGTTGCTGCTAAAAGAGCTCGTGAATTAACAAGGAGAAAAGGTGCTTTAGACACAATTAATCAATGGGGAAAATTAACTGATTGTACTAGTAAAGATGCTAGTATATCTGAAATATTTATCGTCGAAGGAGATTCAGCAGGAGGATCTGCTAAAGGAGGAAGAGATCCTAAAACTCAAGCAGTATTACCTTTAAGGGGAAAAATTTTAAATGTAGAAAAAGCAAGATTAGATAAAATTTTAGCCAATGAAGAGATTAGAAGTATGATTACAGCTTTTGGAACAGGTATTGGTGACGAATTTGATATTAATAAATTAAGATATCATAAAATAATTATTATGACTGATGCCGATGTTGATGGTTCTCATATTAGAATATTGTTATTAACTTTATTTTATAGGTTTTTTAAACCTATTATTGAAGGCGGATATGTTTATGCAGCTCAACCCCCATTATTTAATATCAAACATGGAAAAACAACAAAATATGTTTTAAATGAAGAAGAAAGAGATGCATATATAGCAGATTTATTAGAAAAAAATCCAAATATTAAATATGAAGTAAGTCGTAATAAAGGTCTTGGTGAAATGGATGCTCACGAATTATGTGATACAACTATGAATATTGAAAATAGAACATTAATTCAAATAACTATAGATGATGCAATAAGAGCAGATCAAGTATTTGAAACATTAATGGGAGAACAAGTAGAACCAAGACGTGAATTTATTGAAAATAATGCTGTTTATGTAGAAAATTTGGATATTTAGGAGGTAGTTATGGACAAATTAGAACAAAGAAACATTGTAAATGAAGTAGAAAAATCTTTTCTTGAATATTCAATGAGTGTAATAGTTTCACGTGCATTACCAGATTTAAGAGATGGTTTAAAACCAGTTCATAGACGCATTTTATACACTATGTTTGAAGACAATTTAACGCCAGATCGTCCATTTAGGAAAAGTGCAACAACAGTTGGTGCAGTTTTAGGTAGATATCATCCACATGGTGATACATCTGTTTATGATGCAATGGTTCGTATGGCACAAGATTTTAGTTATCGTTATGTTTTAGTAGAAGGACATGGTAATTTTGGTTCTATTGATGGTGATGGTGCTGCTGCTTACCGTTATACTGAAGCAAGATTATCTAAATTGTCTTTGGAATTATTAAGAGATATTAATAAAAATACAATTGATTTTACGCCAAACTTTGATAATACTACTAAAGAACCAGTAGTATTACCAAGTAGATTCCCCAATATTTTAGTAAGTGGCACAATGGGAATTGCTGTTGGAATGGCTACAAATATTCCACCACATAATTTAGGTGAAGTAATTGATGGATGTGTTGCTTATATTGATAATAATGATATTACTATTACTGAATTAATGGAATATATTAAAGGTCCAGATTTCCCAACGGCTGCTACAATCTTGGGAAATAGTGGAATAAAAAAGGCATATGAAACAGGAAAAGGTACAATTACTATTCGAAGTAAAGTTGAAATAGTTGAAAATAATAACAAAACACAAATTATTGTTACCGAATTACCATATCAAGTAAATAAAAAAGCCTTACAAGAAAGAATCGCTGAATTAGTAAGAGATAAAATAATTGACGGAATTAGTGATTTGCACGATGAAACAAATTTGAAAAATGGTATTAAACTAGTTATTACACTAAAAAAAGAAGCAAATGCTAATGTAGTATTAAATAATTTATATAAACATACACAATTACAAACAACATTCGGTATAATTTTCTTGATGTTAGATGAAGGACAACCAAAAATATTAAATTTAAAAGAAATTATATCTAAATACGTTGATTATCAAAAAATAATAATTATTAGAAGAACTAAATTTGAATTAGATAAAGCAGAAAAAAGAGTTCATATTTTAGAAGGTTATAAAATTGCTTTAGACAATATTGATGAAGTAATTAAAATCATTAAAAATGCTGAAAGTGATGTTGTTGCTAAACAACAATTAATGAATCGTTTTAATTTATCTGATATTCAATCTGATGCTATTTTGGAAATGAAGTTAAGAAGATTAACAGGATTAGAAAGAAGTAAAATAGAAGAAGAATTAAAAGATTTATTAGCATTAATTGAAGAACTAAAAGCAATTTTAGCTAGCGATGAAAAGATTTTAAATATTATTAAAGAAGAATTACTTGCTATAAAAGAAAAATATAGTGATGAAAGAAGAACACATATCGATATGACAGCTATTGAATATATTGAAGACGAATCCTTAATTCCTGTTGAAGATATAGTTGTAACTTTAACAAATAAAGGATATATTAAACGTATTAATACCGAAACATATCGTACACAAAATCGAGGTGGTGTTGGTGTTAAAGGAATGAGTACAAATGAAGATGACTTTGTTGAAAATATTATTTCAATGACTACTCACGATTACTTGTTATTCTTTACAAATAAAGGACGCGTATATCGTATTAAAGGATATGAAGTACCTCTTTATTCAAGACAATCTAAAGGATTACCAATTATAAATTTATTATCTTTGGATAAAGATGAAGTAGTCAAAGTAATGCTTAAAGTAAGCGGAAATGATGATAATAATTATCTTGTATTTTGTACACAAAAAGGCTTAATTAAAAGAACAAATATTAGTGAATTTGATAATATAAGGACAAATGGAAAGATTGCAATTACACTAAAAGAAGATGATGAATTAATTGCAGTTAAAAAAACAACTGGAGAAAATGAAATTATAATTGCATCTTCTAATGGTAGAATGATTAGATTTGATGAAAAAGAAATAAGAGTTATGGGAAGAACAGCATCTGGTGTTCGTGGTATAGATGTTGGCGATGGAGTTACTGTAGGATGTGAAATTGCCGAGCCAAACCAAGAAATTTTAGTTGTAACTGAAAATGGATATGGTAAGAAAACTGGTGTTGAAGAATATAGAATGACTCATCGTGGTAGTAAAGGTGTTAAAGGATTAAATATTACAGAAAAAAATGGAAATATTGTATCATTTAAAACAGTTCACGGTGATGAAGATCTTATGATTATAACAGATAATGGTATTATTATACGTTTACCTATCGAACAAGTATCGACAACAGGTAGAGTTGCTCAGGGTGTCAGATTAATTAATCTTAAAGAAGGCCAAAAAGTTTCTACTGTAGCAACCATAAAAAAAGAAGAAAATTCTAATGAGGAATAAATCTTCTTTTTTTATGCAATAACAATGACAATTTTTAAAATTAAATTTAGTTAATGTAAAATTAACACAAAAAAATTTAAAACAAAAAAATATGTGTATACAAGACACTAAAATAATATTTTATACATTATGACTAACACAATGTTCCACGTGAAACATAGTAAGTAAATAAAACAATGTTCCACGTGAAACATAGTGAGTATAATAAATCAATGTTCCACGTGAAACATAGTAAGTAAATAAATCAATGTTCCACGTGAAACATAGTAGTATAATAAAACAATGTTCCACGTGAAACATAGTAATATAATAAAACAATGTTCCACGTGAATCATAGTAAGAAAATAAAACAATGTTCCACGTGAAACATAGTGAGTATAATAAATCAATGTTCCACGTGAAACATAGTGAGTATAATAAATCAATGTTCCACGTGAAACATAGTAAGTAAATAAATCAATGT